>NZ_JACJPU010000079.1:0-12553 GCF_014696235.1 Sphaerospermopsis sp. FACHB-1194
TCGCTGCATTTAATATGTTGCATAGCGTAGGATCTGAAACTTTAGATCCGGCTAATTCTTTGGATAAATCAACTATTGATAAGGTAAATAAAACCTTAGCTTTTTATTGCAAGAGAGAAAAAATTGGGAATCCTCTAGAAATAGATGATCAGCCTAAATTAGATCCAACTAAATCTAGTTTGAGGTTTTCTGATTTATCAAAATCAACTTATCTTAATTGGACTAGATTTAGTGAATCTTGCGAACCTTTACATATTGTTTTTGGTAATGCCGATTTATTGCCGGCTATTCCGATGGTCGCTATTCCAGATGTTAAACAAACAAACCACGAATACATTAACTACGACGTTAGGGAGGGATTAAAACCCTTCATAGGAAATAAACGCGAGATTAGCATAACCACTAAAAACGCTAAACAATGGACTAAATCCGATTTTGTAAATTTAGTCAAATTTATTACTGCAAACAATGGTTCTAAAAACAAGGTCAATGATTGTCAATTGACAATAGATGATCAGGATATGTTTGACTATTTAGCGGATGATTTGATCGACAATCAGCTAAGTTTGAATAGTTTGGATATATGTCTTGATGATAGGGAAGTTGACATTGATTACTTAATATCTGAAATCGAGAAAAGACAATCTAAAAACATATATTTTGAAGCTCCTCACGGACTTGGTAAAACAACCTTCAGTACAGCACTAAGTACGTATTTTTGGGAATTGTTTAATATAGCGACTGTAGTTGTTACACCTACGATCTCATTAAGAAAAAACTGTGGGGTTGGGTATAAATTACCGCAAGTGGATGAAAATTTCTGGATTCATCAAAACCAAAAAAACTTTAGAGGGTGTGTAACTTGTCTTGATAGTTTATTCACAAGGGTAATGCCTTTACTAGAGGAACACGATATTAAGTATATTTTGATTTTTGATGAGTGTAGCAAGAATATTAGTCATTTACATACAGGTGACACACACATTAAAAAAGATAGGGCGCTGCACTTATCTAAAGTCGAAAAATTGTTAAATTGCAGCGAATTAAATGTATTTCTGGATGCTGACGTTTATCAATCTGTTTTTAATTATGTGCAAAAATCAGCGCCTAGAAATAGTTTGAAAATTGGGACTAGTTTTAGGTTTGATCGTGAGTTCGTCTTATGGAATGGATCAAGTCCTAAAGAGATGATTAAAGCGGTTCATTTGATCAGGCTGAATGAACCGAACGCAACAATTAACGTCAATTCTCAGAGTGCAAAATTTGATGCAACATACACCCCTAAAAATATAGCGAATGCGTTGATGGATATGGGGATTTGGTTTGAAGATATAGTGGTTCATGATGGTGATAGCTTAGAACCTGATCACCCTGGGTTTGATATTCTTTCAAAACCTAAACACGTACAAGAAGCGTACTTTGAAAAGTTTTGTAAAGGGAAAATAATAATCACTAATCAAAATTTCTTTTCTAGTGGTGTTAGTGTGGCTAATCACTGTTTCGATTATCAATTCAATATTTTCTATAATCAGGGATTGCCTACCGATGCTTTACAAATTCCGTTAAGGTTAAGAGACAAACAAGGACTACAGCGCCATATATGGGTAGCTAACGCTGTACTCGGATCTAGCACATTAACCGGATACACTCCTAAACAAGTTGAGGAGCAATTAAATCTAAAAATACAATATTTTGATAAGGGTTATGAACGTTTAAGAGGGTATTACAATCCTGCTGATTTGGTTAGGAGCGCGTTATCGTCTCAATATATGTACGAGATGATAGCTTTAGAATCAAACCTAAAGACCGGATCTATGTTTAGGCGTGTAGTCTTGAGATTAATAAAATATAAGCAAAATTGGACTTTATTGGAGGCTGATAAATGGATGGAAGAATATAAATCTGGGGTAGCTAAGGAAACTATTGATAGGGTTTATTCTCCAAAAACAGAAATAGGACAATCTGATCTATACAGCGCGATCAAGAAGTCGCAAGTTGAGACGATTGATGGGAAGAATGGCGAAGTGGCGTTATCGCGATTAATTAGTGACGATGATTATAAAAATCTAATTAACCAAAACCAGAAATTTAGTAGGGAGGAGGAGACATTGCTTGATCGCTATCAGTTTAATAAGTCTTGTTTAGGGGTAATTCCTAACCCAAATAAAGACGATATTCAATTATGGCGTGATGGGTTTTGGCGAAAGTTAAAATCAGAATTTTCCTTATTGATTGATAGGTTTTGGTTTACCAGAATTGAGGAGTCGATTAAGTTAGAAAAGTCAGCTAAAAATAAACACTTCTTTGCTTTTGACTGGGTTAAAAAATCCGATCTTCCAAGATTAGTTTATCTGAGAGAATTGGGACTTGATATGTTGATCCGCGAGAAATATTGGCTAGAAATCGGATCTATCAAGTTTGAATCATCGAAGTTTATTAAGTCACCTAACCAAGAATTTAGCAAAGAAGTTGAGGTTAATGGTGAAAAGTTAACCGTTATTTTGACGGGAACTAAGCTGGATCTAAGTAAAGGATCTTTGTTACAGTCAATAGCCGAAAAAATAGCTAATGAACCTTTAAAAGCTAAAAACTTGTTAGGTTTCAAACCGGAAAAAACTACTTTAGCTATTATTCGGCAGGTTTTAGATATTTTTGGCCACAAGATAGAAACTGTTGGGAACGGTAAGGCAACTAAGTATGTTTTAATTAGGGAGAATAATCAGGAACTTAGAAACATTTACCACGAAACAATGCGTAAATTGATTGGTTTGTCAGCATTTAATGAAAATAACCTTTATGCTGATTTTATTGATGAGTTGGCAATTGCAAACAATGAACCAATAACATTAGATGCTAAGGCTATAAAAGCAGCAATTCCCCAAGTTGATGTTAAATCTCAATTTAATATTTCTGATTTAGTGGATATTGGTCAAGCTGCTTTGGAGGGTGAGGTTTCTATTAAACTCGTTCCTTCATTTCCTTAGCTAAGTTATAGGGGCTAGTCCCCTATATTCCACACAATGCAAGGTAGTTATGTTGTTTTTTAACTTAATAGAAACAGTTTCAAAGTTTTCTGGAAATAGCGCAATTAGTTTTGATTGATTTTTCATTAGATTTTTATATTCTTGTTCATTAGGGCATTCAATAACCGCGTGGTTTTGTTTCACTCTTATGCAACAATTGTCTAACATTTTTCCACCTAATATATGTATATTTCTATTATAATGTGTGTAATTTAGACTTGTTTAGTCGTAATTTAAGGAACTTATAAAAATGCCTAGATCAGCTTGCCAAGAAAAGAAAACCGCTTTCGCCCTTTGGGCAAATGGACATTCTCTTAAATACGTTAGGAAACAGTTAAACGGTATAATCACGGATAAGACGATCTACAGATGGTTTACCGAGTTTAAGCATGAAAATCCTGATTATAGGGAACGATTGGATGATTATGATATTGAGTTGAGTTCTAACAAAATAATAGAAAACCATAGTGATTGGCTTGAGCGTGCTATTAAGACAAGTGAGGAGATAGCAGCGCAAAATAGGGAGATCCGATTAAAGCTGCAAGATAAGTTGCTTATAGAACTTGATAAAGAATACAATGAGATAAATTTTAAGAATGTTGGTATTTTAGTTAGTTCACTTTGTAATATTCAGAAAAACGAATTTATTGTTAATGGACTTCATTTACTGGATGTAAATCGCGCGGTTTCCATTCTGGATTCACAAGGTTATGAAGTATCTGAGAAAAGTTAATAAAAAAATCAGCACTAGTTGTTAGTGCTGTACTTTTTTTAGATTGTGATAAATGGCGTTGTTACGGGTAAAACCGACTTCATAGCCATTATTCTATGTGCCTCCTCAAATAATTCGTTATCTTGGCGCGATCTTTCGTAATAGGGTTGGGACTTTTCTTTTAAGTGAACATCGGCTAATTGTTTAGCTAATGGCGCGGGAATACCTAATGTTTCATAGTCCTTAATTATTTGATTATATTCGTGATTATTCATTGTTTTTTGGGTTTTTTGTGGGGAATTATTTTTGATTTTAGCATTCTATTTTTATGAATCAAAATGTCATAAAAACTTTGTTTAAGGCGTTGTTGTAATTCAAATAGTTTCGGATCTGGTTCTAATTGCAATTCTGGGAAGTCGGTTTCAATGGCGAAATACTGAGTTTCCATAGTTTGTGTAGTGAGGATTTTTTTTTATTATAGCGATCGCTCAAACTACTTACAATCTAAAATGTATAAAATACACTACTTAAATTTTATAACACTATCCGTATACTGCACTTAGAATTTAAATTGTAAGCTACTTAACTAAGTATACTAAGTAGGAAATACTGGAAACCTTACACTATAAGGGTTTTAGTTAAGCACGGTAAAATCCCTGATTTTATTTATACAAATGAACCTATAAAATTAGTTAAAATTTACTTACAAAATTTTTGTATTTTAAAAAACTCAGTAGTTAAACTACTTACAGTTTTTTGAGATAAATAAATAACTAAAGTGTTTAAGTAGCAAACCTTAAAAACCTTATGCTGTAAAGGTTTCAGCAATTTTAAGGATTTTAATAGGGCTAAACTAGGAAACTATAAGGAGTTCCCCCAATCGTCTTTTAAAATCCAATTTAAGGGTTATTGAAAATAGCTAATGATGATTCTGTTATTAGGAATAGCTAAAGTCATTTAAAGGGCGTTTTTTGGCGGGTTTTGGGGAATGGGTTTTAAACAAGCCCTCCCTATTCTTTAATTAGTTCCTCCCAAAATTTAGCTAAAACCCGAAACACCCCTAACTAATATATATATTATGGGCAAATATCACCGATAGTTTTCTAGAATACTTAAAAACTTAAATAAAATACTTAGGAGGGGATTTTACCGATATTCCAAATGGCATAACGCTTGATATGCCAAATGACTAGCAAAAATATAGAGGGTGATTTTGTGCGATCGCACATAATCAGCTAATTTGCCTAGTTTGAATACCGAATAATTCGGCATTATGGTTTTGTATCACATTGATACAAAAGTGGATATGGGGAATCCCATAACTGGGTATAGGTTTCAGCCATGTTTAAGGAGTTCGACAATATCGTACCCCTGCCGAAGTGTTTGTATCGGTGGGACTGGAAACCCTTACTGGGTATAGGTTTCAGCCATTTTACCGTGATCAAAAGTGGGATTAACTTGCTTGATATTTGCTAGTTTTCATTAACGGTAATGCAAACTAGTCCTAAAAAAAACCTACTCGGTATATGAGTAGGTGACGTACAAAGTAAGGAATAGGACTAGATTTCTGGAAGTTCGATTGAGTCGTTACTCGCAAGATAGCTATTGATAATTGTGTGAGTCGAATTACCAGATATAGTCCCTGTTGTCTTGATATCTACACCGGATCTAATTGTGTGGGTTATGAAGGAGTGACGTTGATCGTAAAATGGCAAGTATTCCCTAACTTCGCCCAACTCGACTAATTTTGAGACAATGGGTTTCCACCAATCACTATTAAAATCCTTTTGGTTAATGTAGGAATTGGATCGGAATGAGGGGAAAATTAGGTTTTCAGGGTTATCTTTTTTTGGAAGTTGTTTGATCAGGTTTTTTAGTTGTTGGTTGCAAGGAAAAATTCGTGCATCAACCCCGTTTTTAGTGCCGTGCTGGACACTTCGATCTTTTCTTCCCGCCACTCTCTTGTTAAATACTATTTGGCATTTATCGCCATTCCACTTAATATCATCCCAAGTTAAGGCTATACATTCGCTAGGCCTGCACCCAGTCAAAAATCTAAATTCTACTAGCCCGGCATAATAAGCACTACTGACATTTGACGACTCTTTATCAAAGCGGCCTGATTTAAAGGTTTCGATTATTGTTTTTATTTCTTCTTTGCTGTATGCCTGGATTTTTTTCTTGGGCGTTGTTTTTAAGGTTTCTTCCAGTGCTGGTAAAGGGTTAGCTGACTTTAATTTATTTAGTTTGATCGCTAGGTTTACGGCTGCTGATAAGGTTCTAAGCGGGTATTTTATCCCGCCGTCTTTGTGCTTAGTCCTTAACCATGCAAGCAACTTATCTGCATTAGATAGAATCAGACATTTTTTGGGACAGTTATCTAGCCAACTGTCAATGGTTGTCCAGTAAGTTTCTTTTGTTCGCGGTGCTACTGAGTTTGTTTTGATCGCTTTATAATTCTCCCAGATTTCTTTTAAGTCGGGTTCGTTGTTTATTGGTAGTGTCGTTATTTGTGTAAGTTTAGGCGCGTTAGGTTTGGCTAGTCCATATTTGACTAAGGTAGTGTCAAAGCAACCTCTAAAAAAGTCGGTTTCGATCTCTTGTGCTATTTTAATCGTTGCTTTGAGTCCCTGTTTTGTTAATGGGTAAGTATGCTTTTCAAAGTTTATTTCTCTTGATCGCGCACGCAACCTTAACCTATAGTTGCCATTTTTATCTTGTTTAGTGCCTATGGTGACTATTTCCAGTTCGTTGTTAGCACGTTTAACCGCGTCTAATAGATCAGTGATGTTTTTTAAATCTTGCATTGTCCTACCTACCAAATAGTAAAATCTGGTGATTGGTAGGGTTAGGATTTTTGCCCCAAATTCGCCCCAAAAATTTTATTTGTATGTTTTTAGGGGCGGCTATATAGTAAGGAAGAGTGTGATTTGTACCACACTCAAAATGTGGCGACCTTGCGGTCATAGGAGTTCGATTCTCCTCTTGCCCATTGCTTACTAGATAAGGGTTTTAGGGTTTTTGGGTTAGAAAATTCAAGTCTCAACTTTGATACTTTCTACCAATTTTCTACCAAATCTGTCAAGCACTATTTTTTAGATCAAAAAAAATAATCACTAACATAGTTATACCAGATAATTGAAACCTTTACTATGTATAAATTGTAGGTATTTTGGCTAGAAGCTAGGATAACTACCTGATCAGTGTATATCAAGGTATTATAGAAAATACATGATGCGGTTAATTTTAATAGGAATTTTGATTTTATTAACAGCTTGTAGTAGTATTGCATTGCAACCGACTTATGAATTAGTTGAAAAAGCCATTGCTATTCAACTAGAAAAAACTCAACAGCAACTTACACAAAAGCTAGATTTAGACTTTCAAAAATTTGAGATTAAGCAAGTAGTAATTACGCAAGAAGAACCTTTAACCATTGAATATTTACCAGCTTATCATGTCCAGGGAACTTATGATTTAACTGTTAAATTACCCAAAAAACAAATCACTCAACCACAAAAACCTTTTGATATTTATTTACAAATTCAACGAGAAGGTAAAAGTTGGCGTTTGCTACTTCCTGAAAAAACTAATAACGATAAACCATCAATTTGGCATAGTTATCAATTGATGATTGATGATTGACAATTGATAATTTCTCGTTCGTAGTCTGAGACTGGGAACGAGATAAAAAGAGAGAGATAAAATTCTGACTCCTTGAACTCCTGACTCCTGACTTTTTAATAATTCTAATTTTGATAAACTCTACCTTTCCAAGCACCTCCTTTTCCTTGCCAATGTCGGTTAGCAGAATCTAATGTCATTAAAGTATATAAAAAGGCAATGATAGGTAAACAAAAAGCTAACCAAAGAGGACATTTATAAAAGGCGATTATGGGAAAATATGCGAATGTCATTAATAGCGATATGAGTAGACCTGTAATGATTATTAGCAGATTACCCATAATTAAACCTAAGATAATTCCTAAAATTGGCAGCATATAAACTATAAACATTCCTAAGACACTTCCCACTAACAACAAAGGAGAATAATTTAGTTGTGTGTAGGCGCTACGGGCTACCATATTCCAAATAGTTTCTAGGGAATCATAAGGACGCAAACTATAAGTTAAAGCATCTAATCCCACCCAAATTTTACCTTGATGAGATTTCACGACTTTGGCTAAAGAACAATCATCAATTAATGCTTGACGAATTATTTGTAGTCCGCCTATTTTTTCTAGGGTTTCTCGACGAATTAAAATACAACCACCAGCAGCAGCAGCAATAGATTTTTTCGGGTTATTTACCCAACGAAAAGGGTAAAGTTTTTGAAAGAAAAAGACAAAGGCAGGTATTAATAATTGTTCCCAAAAACTTTGACAGCGCAGTTTTACCATGAGAGATACTAAGTCTAAATTCTCTGTTTCTGCTTTGGCAACTAATCGCCGTAAATTACTAATATCATGTTCTATATCTGCATCTGTTAGTAATAAATAGTCAGGTAGTTGTAAAGACGTTTCATGAAACGTCTCTACAGCAACTTTTACACCTTGTTCCATTGCCCAAAGTTTACCACTCCAACCATGAGGTAAATCTGCACTATAAATAATATGTAATTGTTCGAGTTTATCAACTGCGTAAGCTACTCCTTGGGCAAAATTGGCTGTACCATCGGTACTTTGATCATCTACTAAAAATACATGAAAATTACCAGGATAGTCTTGTAAAAGGAGCGATCGCAAACTTACAGGAATTACATCAGCTTCATTCCTCGCTGGAACTACTACACACACTGTAGGTAAAGATTGTAATTTATTTGCTGTGGTTTTTAACTGTTGATCTACCCGCCAAAACTGCCCCCAAAACAACAGTAAAAATAACCAAATTGCTAAAGATAAAACCATCAAACCCGCTAAAATTTCTACCATAACTTCTACCATAACTGCTGAGGTCAGGATTTTATGCAAACACAAGACAGGGTAAAAGTCAAGGAAATTACAGAAGCGATCGCCGCTAGTCAAAAACATCTGCTGTCAATTCAAAAACCCGATGGTTATTGGTGGGCGGAATTAGAATCAAATGTTACCATCACTGCGGAAACTGTACTGTTACATAAAATTTGGGGAACAGATAAAACTCGACCTTTGCATAAGGTTGAAAACTATTTGCGATCGCAACAAAAAGAGCATGGAGGATGGGAACTATTTTATGGTGATGGGGGAGAACTCAGTACCACTGTAGAAGCTTACATGGCTTTGCGGTTGTTAGGTGTACCTGCAACAGATCCCGCACTCATCAAAGCAAAGTCTTTAATTTTGCAAAAAGGTGGAATTAGCAAAACCCGCATTTTTACTAAATTACATTTAGCATTAATAGGTTGTTATAATTGGCGTGGACTGCCATCATTACCACCTTGGGTAATGCTATTACCTGAAAATTTTCCCTTCAATATTTATGAGCTTTCAAGCTGGGCGCGTTCTAGTACCGTGCCATTATTAATAGTCTTTGATCAGAAACCTGTCTTTGAAATTGACAACCCCATCAACCTAGATGAATTATATACCGAAGGTGTGAATAATGTCAAATGGGAATTACCAAAAAATAATGATTGGTCGGATATATTTACCATTTTGGATGACGGGTTTAAATTAGCAGAAAGTTTAAATTTTGTACCTTTTCGAGAAGAAGGAATCAAAGCTGCTGAAAAATGGATTTTAGAACGTCAAGAAGCTACAGGAGACTGGGGGGGAATTATTCCCGCCATGTTAAATTCTCTGTTAGCTTTAAAATGTCTAGATTACGACGCTAACAATCCGATTATTTACCGGGGTTTAAAAGCAGTTGATAATTTCGCCATGGAAACAGAAAATAATTACTGCATTCAACCTTGTGTTTCTCCCGTATGGGATACAGCCTGGGCAATTCGCGCCTTAATTGATTCAGGTTTTGAGGCAGATAATCCAGTAATAGTAAAAGCTGGAGAATGGTTAATAGACAAACAAATACTTGATTATGGTGATTGGTTTGTCAAAAATAAACAAGGAAAACCCGGTGCTTGGGCGTTTGAATTTGATAACTGCTTTTATCCCGATGTGGATGATTCTGCTGTAGTTGTCATGGCTTTGCATCAGGCAAAATTACCCAATGAAAACCTCAAAAAACAAGCTATAAAAAGAGCTTTAAATTGGATAGAATCAATGCAATGTCAACCGGGAGGATGGGCAGCTTTTGATATTGATAATCATCAAGAATGGCTAAATTCTATTCCCTATGGTGACTTGAAAGCTATGATAGATCCAAATACTGCCGATGTCACCGCTAGAGTAATAGAAATGTTGGGCGTTGGTAACTTATCAATTCCCGCAGATAAGTTAGAAAAGGCGTTGAATTATCTTCTCAATGAACAAGAAACAGAAGGTTGTTGGTTTGGACGTTGGGGAGTAAATTATATTTATGGAACAAGTGGAGTTTTATCAGCATTAGCATTAATAAACCCCCAAAAATATCGCAGTGAAATAGAACGAGGTGCAGCTTGGTTAGTGAAAGTGCAAAACGCTGATGGTGGTTGGGGAGAAACTTGTTTTAGTTACAATGATCCGAGTTTAAAAGGTCAGGGAGACAGTACCGCATCTCAAACAGCTTGGGCGATAATTGGATTAATTGCAGCAGGTGAAGCAACGGGAAAATTTGATTTTCAGAGTCTTGAAAAAGGGGTTAATTATTTGTTAGAAACTCAAAGTTCAGATGGTACTTGGGATGAATATTACTTTACAGGCACAGGTTTTCCTTGTCATTTTTATCTCAAGTATCACCTTTATCAACAGTATTTTCCCTTAATTGCTTTGGGAAGATACAGCAGAATTTAGTAGTCAGGAAAAAGCACTGCGTTGAAGAGTAAAAATTGCTTGCTGTATAAGTTAGATCCTGTACTTGATTGATCTGCAATTTGCTGTATCACTGAATTAATAGGTGTATTGACACTCTGTTAACCTAAGCATGAGAGTCACCCCTCATGCTCGGCTTCAAAACCGTGGGTGATGTTTTCAGATCACATGGCTTCTTTCTAAGTTAACCTTAACTAAGTACAAATGTGTTTATATTTAGCCTTTTGTAACTCGATTTTCAAATTCTTTGCAAGTATTTTCGACTATAGCAAGAGCAGATGGATAAATACTATTATGCTCTTCTTTCAGCCAGGCTAAAAGTCTAGCAAGCTGGGCGTTCCGTAAATCTAAGTCTGTCTGAAAAATTATTGATGTTGCCATTGCTTGAGCATATTGAGGTGGATGACCTTGCTGGACTAAAGCATCAATCAGAGCGGCTAAGGCTTGCTGTGACACAGAAGCAGAAGTATTTTCTATAGACATAATTTAGGGAGAAATAATTGAATTTGACTAATTATAATAATAGATTTCACCTAATATTGCCATTCCTATTGTTCAGTAATTTTAAATTACTCAGTACCTAGGGTTTGCTGAAAAAGTCTTGTCGTGGAGACAGGGAACAGTTTCAAGAGTTCGATGGGAGCGATTTTTCCTTTGTGTACAATAGGACTTACGCAAGATGTGACTGAAAACCTTATTCTTGCGTAGGGGTAATTCATGTAGCTTGCTTCCCGAAGGATATTACCCCTACTTTCGTTCCCTTTTGCGTAAGTCCTGTATAAGTTGAAATCTCAGTATATATTCACTATTAAGCTTTTAGCCGTAAATCAATGCTTTTTAAATTGATTAGTCTGAATTGATTATACTTAAATAATTTTTGCTCACGAAACTGCAACCCATACAGAACAAGGTGAATAGAATAAATACTTAAGCATAATGTCTTTTTATTATACAAACTTTTGGCTATTTACAGATCACAGATACTGGTATGTGTAGATTAAGGTAAGTTACAAAAAATCTATTTTACTCCTAATATATTTACTTTTGTAACATTGTTGTTAACACAAGTTATAATTAGAACATTTTTTTTATCATAAAATTTACGTAAATATTTGTGATCAATGTCATTTAAGAGTAAAAATCATTACTTAAAGGCAATTCCACGTAAGGACAAAAACATAATTTCCTTAGCCATAAATTTCTTGATTTTTAGTTTTTTAGCCAGGTTGGCATTAAAAATTGTCATTGTCACAGTCAAGAAGGATCAGGGAAGAGACTCAAGAGAAAGGTTTTGGGTAAATTTAATTTTTGTTACAATCCGTTACATATTGAGTTATAACTTAGTAATAATGACTGACTTTATTCTCTACTACTGATTTTTTTGCCAGGCTATTTACAAATAGTAAAACTAGTGATATTAGTATAAAGAGTTCAAGCGAGTGTATAACTTACTATCTTGTGAATGTTACATGACTCCAGTAAGCTAGGTTAACATCAGAAAATTCTGGGACTAAACAAACTGGAATTTCCTAGTGAGACTAACTATATAGTGGTTTAACCACATACATAAAGTTGTCTCCATATAACCTAGTAAATAAAAGATCGACCTTTATAAACCTTACTGTAGTCATATTTACAATGAAACTATTACAAGATATAAGTAGATACTCAAATCAACAACAATGAATTAAGGTACAAAACAATGGCAGTTGAAAAAACTAATTCTTCCTCTAGCTTGGCAGAAGTTATTGATAGAATCCTAGACAAAGGTATCGTTGTAGATGCTTGGGTTCGTGTTTCCTTAGTTGGTATTGAATTACTAGCAGTAGAAGCTAGAATCGTAATCGCATCTGTAGAAACCTACCTGAAATATGCAGAAGCTGTAGGTTTGACTCAGTCTGCTGCGGTACCTGCTTAATTTTGAAGTAGAT
>NZ_JACJPU010000008.1:0-142555 GCF_014696235.1 Sphaerospermopsis sp. FACHB-1194
TTGGGGACCACCAATATACTTTAAAGTTTGGTTATAATTCTCATTAATAGTCAACCGCACTTCTGAGATTTGCCCAAAACTGCGAATGTAATCATTTGTCTGGGACTTTGCATGGTATTCAGATACTACCCGTCCTAATTCCTGCAAGTGCATTTCATTTAACTTACCCTGGGAAAAAAGTTCACTAAATAAGGCATCTTGGGGAAATTGACGCATTTTTAGCGCATATTCTACAACTTCCCCCGTTCCCGCTAAATGGTATTGTTCTCCTGTGCAGGTAATAGGTAATACTTGCAAATACAGTTCACCTGCGCCTCGCTGATTTAAACGTAACTCTTCCTGGCAACAATGTAACCGCTTTTCTAATGTGGAATAATCTAAAAAGCCAAAATTTATAGGTTTTTTCAGTTTATAGACATATTCTCCAGTGAGTAACACATAAGAAGCATGAGTTTGAATCAGTTGAATTGGTTCTGTTACCCCATGAGGATAAAATCCTGGTTGTAACATTTGTTCAATTAAAGCTGGAAGATTAGCTTGTGTCATAATATTTATACCAGTGTTGGATGTTGGAAGTTGGATTTTTGGAAGTTGGATTTTTAGCCGCAGATAAACACAGGTCAACCCATACAAGTATCAGCGGAAATAATTTTATAAGATATAGCTGTAGACAGAGTAGTTAGGACATTCTCAAAAGCTAAAAGCTAGTGATAATAAGGGTTTTACTCCTGACTCCTGTACGGGCGTTCGCGAAGCGTGCTGGAAGCATCAGCATTCGGGCGACCAATTATCAATTTTATGAAAAGGCTATTTTCCTGTAAGGGCGAAGCATTCAGGCGATAAATTATCAATTTTATGAAAAGGTTATTTTCCGAATGCTTCGCCCCTACTTCGCCCCTACGACTCCTGACTCCTGCTATATTAACCCTGATAGCTTAACAAAAAAAACCAGGGGTTTAACCCTGGTTCATTCAGCAATTATGACAAAATTTAAGTGCTATTTAAGTGCTATTGAAGATAAAATGCACACCATCTTTTAGGCTTTAGCAGCAAAAAAACTGAGATGGTAAGGTGTACCCTTGGCTGGGTGAATTTGAACTTCGCGGAGTACGGTTTTACCAGTCCACTGAAGTTCAGGAATATTGAGTTCAATTTCGGTTTTGTTGGGAGCAGCTTGTTTGAGCAAGCGTTCAACGGTTTTTGCATCAACTACTAAAGAAATTGATTCCGCACCGTTGTGTCCGTACAAATTCGCGGGGATTAAACCAGAACGTCGCAAAGCATTGGGCTTGCTACCTTCTGGACGTTTGTGAGATTCTAATGCGATCGCCATACTACTCTTAATGTTTTAGTGGTTGGTTGTTAGTTGTCAATTGTCAATTGTCAATTGTCAATTATTAAACTGGTGTACCATCTGCGTGCAACAGTGCGCGTTTTGGTCCGTGAATTGGATCTTCCACAATGATAGTTTGATCACGACTTGCTCCTAAGGAGACGATCGCGATCGGGACTTCCATCAATTCTGCTAAGAATTTAAGATAGTCCAATGCTTGCTTTGGCAAGTCTTCCAAGCTACGGCATTCAGTGGTTGGTACTTGCCATCCTGGTAAGGTTTTATAAATCGGACGACAACGGGCAAACTGACGGGCGCTGGTGGGGAAGTGATCACAGCGTTGGCCATCTATTTCATAAGCCACGCAAACTTTGATTTCCTCTAACTCATCTAGCACATCTAACTTAGTTAGTGCCATACAATCCATGCCATTAATACGGACTGCATAACGTCCAATCACGGCATCAAACCAACCACAACGGCGTTTTCTACCTGTGGTTGTGCCAAATTCTGCACCGCGATCGCCCAATAAATCACCAATTTCCCCATCTAATTCTGTGGGGAATGGTCCTTCGCCGACTCTAGTGGTATATGCTTTGGATACCCCTATTACCCGATCTATCATTGTCGGTCCTAGACCAGTACCCACGCAAGCACCCCCAGCTACAGGATTAGAAGAGGTGACATAAGGATAGGTCCCATGATCTAAATCCAGTAGAGTTCCTTGTGCGCCTTCAAACAAAATGTTACGTCGTTTTTGCACCGCATCATATATTTTTATTGATGTGTCCACCACAAAAGGACGCAACCTTTCTGCATAGCCCAAATACTCCTCAATCACTTCTTGGGGGTCAAGAGGAGGAATATCATACAGCTTTTCTAAAATTGTGTTTTTATAATTTATTGTCCATTCCAACTGCTCACGTAATCCAACCGGATCCATCAAGTCTAACATCCTGATGCCAGTCCGCTCGGATTTATCCGCGTAGGTAGGACCTATACCTCTACCAGTCGTGCCGATTTTATGCGTTCCCCGGCGTTCTTCTGATGCCTTATCAATTAACCGATGGTAAGGCATGGTAACATGAGCCGTCTCTGATATCAGCAGATTAGCAGTAGAAATATTTAGGTGTTCAAGTTGTTCAAGTTCTTGTATCAAAACCTGTGGATCAATAACTGTCCCACAGCCGATGATACATTCGGTATCTGGATACAATATACCAGAGGGAATTAAGTGCAGTTTAAATGTCTGACCTTGGACTACTATTGTGTGTCCAGCGTTAACTCCTCCCTGGTAACGTACCACCACATCTGCGGAGCGGCTGAGTAAGTCAGTTATTTTACCTTTTCCTTCATCGCCCCATTGAGCGCCTATGACAATGACGTTAGCCAAGAGATTATATTAAAGGGTAAAGTTTCCACAAATATCAATTATTAGCAGTTTTTTTAGCTTTTGTCAATAACTTTGTGACTGATGACTGGGTACTGGTGGTTGATAAAATTATTAATATATTTTTTATTTATAAATTTTGTTACAATTAATAAAATTTTTATCTAAAAGTTACCATTATGGCCTTATACGCTGAGTTACATAGACACCTGGGGGGTTCCGTCGTCCCCCGTGTGTTGTGGCGGTATTTTCAGCGCCATGCTACAGATTTAATTTCTCGGTTTGCTGAATATTCTGAATTTGAGGATTTTTACACCCGTCCCCGCAATACTTTAGATGAGTATTTAGAATTGCATACTTTAGTGGAAAGTGTGCAAACTGTGGAAACTTTACCTTACTTTATCTATCGTTTGTTGCGTGGTGCGTATATCTTTGAAAATTTGGCTTATTTAGAATTGCGTTATACTCCCTATTTACGCACTCCTGAACATCTAAATCAAAACGCCAGAATTGATAAGATGGCGGAAATTGTGGAAATTGTGGGTAAAGCGAGTCATTCTTTGGAATATCCCATTGTTAATAGTCAAATTCTCTGTATGCACTCTCGTTTACCTTTTGAGGTAAATAAGGCTATTGTGGATTTAGCAGCACAAAATAGAGAATATGTTTGTGCGGTGGATGTGGCAGGTGGCGATCGCATTTATGGGGAAAGAATGCCAGAATGGATTAGTTTATATAACTATGCCCGTTCTTTGGGTTTGAAGACTACCGGACATCTTTATGAAACCAAAGATGGTTGTTATCCCGAACTTTTACCTTATTTAATGCGAATTGGTCACGGTATCCAAATTCCTTTACTTTATCCTCAATTATTGCCAGATTTAGCCAGAAGAGGACAATGTTTAGAAGTTTGTCCCACGACTTACTTAAAAACAGGAACTTTACAGGATATCCGGCAGTTAAAATTGGTTTTTGATCGATGTTTTGAAACTGGGGTTGATATTGCCATCTGTACTGATAACGCAGGTTTACATAATGTCCGTTTACCTTTTGAATATGAAAATCTGCTAACTTACGACATTATTAATTTCCAACAACTTCAAGCCTGTCAAGATGCCGCTTTTCGCCATGCTTTCGCTTGGCCTCATGATCAACGTCCTGCATCTTTGTTAAGTGGTTTATTGAAACCTGAACCAGCTAAGGTTTTGATATAGACAGGAATTAAGCAAAACAGAACAAAAGTAGGGGTAATTCATGAATTACCCCTACGCAATAATGAGGTTTTTAGTCCAATCTTGCGTCACTTCTCATAGACAATATTGAGGAAGAAGCAAAGGCAGAGAACACAAGATAAAATTGATAAAAGTTGATAAAAGTTGATTAATTTTTATCAACTTTTGCCTGTTGCCTTTTGCCTGTTGCCTTCATTAACTGTTAAACGCCTTCTGTCGCGCCACCCACTGTTTTCCAAGCGTCTAGGCCACCTTGAATAACACAGACATCTCTAAACCCGGCAGCGCCTAAAATACTAACTGCCAGATTAGCATGGGTATCATGGTCGCCATAAACGTAGATTTGGCGTTGTTTATGCAAGCTGGTTTTTGCACGGTCGGCTAAGTCGTTGAGGGGAATGGAAATAGCACCTGTGATATGGCCGTGGTTGTAGGTAAGGCGATCGCGTACATCAATAATTGTAAAGGCGGGTTGACCCCATTCTAGACGCGATATTAATTCATTAACATCAGCAACTAAATTACTCATTGGCGTTTTTAGTTTAAGACTTTACCAGCAATCTATCAAAAATACTTTGAAAATTCGGTTTTTTTGACAATTTATCTAAAATTCTTTAGAGATGTTAACTAAAATTATGATTACAGTTTATAAGCCTAAAATAAACCTAAATATTGTAAACTAATTATCTGTACATCCCGACAATTTTTAATCTTTAATTTTTAATTTTCAATTCTGGAACATGGCATCTACAATACAATCTTTACCTACAGAAGTCGTATATCTGATTACAGCAGGAGAAGTAATAGATAGTTTTGCTTCTGTGGTTCGGGAATTAGTAGAAAATTCCTTAGATGCTGGTGCAACGCGCATTGTAGTTTCTCTATGGTCACAGCAATGGCGAGTGCGGGTAGCTGATAATGGTTGTGGTATGAATTTAGATGATTTACAACAAGCGGCAACAGCACATACTACCAGTAAAATTCATTCTTCAGATGATTTGTGGAAAATTAAAAGTTTAGGTTTTCGTGGAGAAGCGTTACATAGTTTAGCAACTTTAGCAGATTTAGAAATTTTTAGCCGTCCGGTGGGAGGAAATGAAGGATGGCGGGTTGTTTATGGCAATGATGGGGAAGTTATTAAAACAGAAGTAGTAGCGATCGCTTCTGGTACTGTTGTTACTGTTGATAATTTATTTGCTAATTATCCCGCACGTCGTCAAGGTTTACCGAACACCACACAGCAAATGAAAGCTGTACAAACAATCATTCAACAAATTGCTTTATGTCATCCTCATATTACTTATCAAGTTTGGCAAAATGATCGGGAATGGTTCACTATTTGTCAAACTGCAAGTCCAGGTAAATTAATTCCGCAAATTCTCACCCAAATTAAACCAGGTGATTTAAAAGAATTAAAAATAGAAATACCCAATCCGCAATCTACAATTAACTTAGTAATAGGTTTACCAGATAGATGTCACCGTCATAAACCTGACTGGGTAAAAGTAGCCATTAATGGCAGAATCATTAAATCACCAGAATTAGAACAAACAATTTTTGCAGCATTTCATAAAACCTTACCACGCGATCGCTATCCGGTTTGTTTTTTACATCTTACCATTTCCCCTGATCAAATTAACTGGAATCGCCACCCTGCCAAAACAGAAATTTATTTAAATGAAATTAATGCTTGGCAAGAAAAAATTAGCGAAACGATTAATCAAGCATTCTATATTTCTGAAGCTAATTTAAAAGATTCAGTTCACACAACTCGAGTAAGTAACTTACTTAAAGTTGCAGAAAAAAAAGGTAGTTATAACTTTAGTTCTAAAAATGCAGATACAAAAACACAGAATTACTTAAAAGCCGTTGCCCAAGTGAGCAATATGTATATTGTTGCTGAACATCCAGGAGGAATGTGGTTAGTAGAACAACACATTGCCCATGAAAGAGTTTTATATGAAAAAATCTGTGATGAATGGGAAATAGTGCCTGTAGAAACACCAATTATTCTTTATCAATTATTACCTTCTCAGGTTGCCCAATTACAAAGAATTAACTTAGATATTGAAACTTTTGGGGAAAAACTTTGGGCTGTACGTACAGTTCCCGCAATGTTAAAAACACGGGAAGATTGCGCCGAAGCATTATTAGAATTAAGTTTAGGAGGAGACTTACAAACCGCCCAGGTTGCGGTTGCTTGTCGCAGTGCTATCCGCAATGGTACACCAATGACTTTACCAGAAATGCAGCAATTATTAGATGATTGGCAACGCACCCGCAACCCCCAGACCTGCCCACATGGTAGACCAATTTATTTATCTTTGGAAGAGTCTGCTTTATCTCGCTTTTTCCGTCGTCATTGGGTGGTTGGTAAAAGTCATGGTATCTAAGGAGTCAGGAGAAATTAATTACGAAAGAATTATGAATTTTCCATGATGATTTTGTATAACTGTCTTGTCTACACGAGAAAGTATAGAAAAACTGAAGCAAGGCTATTTTAGAAAAGGCCGCTGAGAAATAAACAGCTAATACTTAGACATCCAACTTAATTTGAGAGTTTGGGGTTTTATGTCTTAGTGTTTTTTTTATCTCAAAAACTTGGGTAAATTCTCACAAATCCTTCCCACATTATATGGCTGTAATTACTGCTCTTGCTAATCAGTATTATCTCTATATCCGCAAAGATCAAAAACCTGTTGCTTGGGATATATACGATCCTAAACCACCCATTGACTTTGCTTTAACTACTTATTTCGGTAAAGTATTTCAAGCAATAGAAAAAAGTTCTCTTATCAGTGGTTTAGTCTTTTATGTCACTTGGAATGAAATTGATGAACTACCATCTTATGGGGAAAATGTGGTAGTTTTTGTATTGGGTGATGAATGGTATCGTATACCCAAATATGCTCACAAAGTCAGGGCGGTATTTAAGTGTGTAGGTACAAATTCCATTCTCGGATGTAACCCTATTGTACAACCTTCATTGTTAAACTTACTGACACTAATTCAGTTTTTAAGAATTTTATTAGTTGGTGTACCAGGCCGGGTTAATTATTATTGGCATAAATTCAAAAGTTTGGTATTAGGTAAAGGTCTAATTCCTCCTATCTATGATCTTCCCTTGGGTTACAATAACTCCAAGGATTTACCCATCAAAAATATCGCAGATCGGCTTTATGATACTTATTTTTCCGGGAGTGTTGTCCACAGACAATATCCTATCTGGTCTTTTAAATCTTGGTTAGGAACTCCTAAAGCATTATCTAGAAAATTGATGTTATCAACTTTAAAAAGTTTCCAAGAAAAACATCCTGAATTTAACGTTGAATTATCAATTACTGGTGGTTATCACAATAGAACTCAAGCGGATGAACGCAGCTATTGTGAAATCATGATGGATACAAAAATCTGTCTTGTTCCTAGAGGTACATCTTTTGAAACCACTCGGTTATTTGAGGGGATGAAATATGGTTGTGTTTTAGTCACAGAAGCTTTACCTTCTCGATGGTATTTAGAAGGTGCGCCGGTGATTAAAATCAAGAATTGGCAAGAATTACCAAAGGTGTTAAAAAATCTGTTGGAAAATAAAGAACTGATGGAAGAAATGCACTATAAATCATTAATTTTTTGGCAAAATAAATGTTCTGAAACTGTGGTTGCAAATTATGTAATTGAAAAGTTGAATAGGGAACTTTTTGTAAATTCTGGGGTTAATTTAGATCCACCCTAGTTTGATTTTATATCTCCCCAACCCCCTTAAAAAGGGGGGCTAATATTTATAAAATAATCATACATTTAATCAGTTAAAAAGTCTTGATTTAAACATTCATCGGTATTAAAAGGAGATTCTACAGGAAAAATATCAAGTAACAAACCTGTTTCTATAGACGCTTGCTGACGTGCATCTTGATAACATTCGACAAATGTTTCTAAAAAAAAATTTTTTAAACTAGTTTTTAAACTAGGACTATCTTGGAAATGTTTATTTAATCTCCGGCGATGTTCAAAGATAGTCGAAAGGCAGCTTTTAGAGCGTTTTTCTGGCTGACATTTATATTTTAATAAGTGCATTAAAAGCACTACTAAATTACTTTCTAATGTTCTTTTTTCAATTCTTCCCATGCTTTCAATTTCTTCAATCAGATTTTCTAAATCAATTTCTGCAAATTTCCCTGCTTTTAATTGTTTGGCGGTTGTTTCTATCCATAGGTAAAAATCTTGTTCATAAAGATTAGTTTTTGTGGTACTTTTTAGCTGAGGTGTTGTCATTTTTAGCCTCCTGTGGTTGTTGATCAAAATAAGTTAGATTTGGTTTTATATTTCAGGGAGAACAAATTTAACTATTCTACATATCTAAACCACTATTCATAACTTCATCTAAACTAAAAGGAGACTCTTGAGGAAAGAAATTTAGTTTAATTCCTGTTTCTTGAGATGCTTTCAGACGAGCTTTATTATAACAATCTGCAAATAATTCTGTGAATAAAGGTTGTAAACTTGGACTGTCTTCTAATAATTCTTCAAGACAAATTCTTTGTTCAGTAATTGTACTCTGCCAACTTGCACTACGTTTTTCAGGTTGATAATGCCATTTTAATAAGTGCATTAGTAGCACAATTAAACGGCTTTTTAACTCTCGTTTTTCACTTCTTCCCATGCTTTCGATTTCTTCTATTAAATTTCCTAAATCAACTTCTGTAAAATCTCCTTTTCTTAAATGTTGGGCGGTTGTTTCTATCCATAAGTAAAAATCTTGTTCATAAAGATTAGTTTTTGTGGTACTTTTTAGCTGAGGTGTTGCCATTTTTTTACCTCCTGTGGGTACTTATCAATATTATACAATATTTTCCATTGAATGCAGATAAACTCAGATAATCTAATACCTACAAAATATCTTCAATACTTAACTTTAAAACCCTGATTAAATATTGCGTCAAAGTAAACGCATCAACCCCTAATTCTGTCCTTTCTTTTACTGCTAAAATACCCCCTTGAGCATGCCACCAAGCCGCAGCAGCTACCACATCTTCAATATTAACTTGTTTATTAACAACCCGCGCCAAAATTCCGCCCATTAAACCAGTTAAGACATCACCACTACCACCACGAGCTAAAGCTGGCGTACTTTCCGCATTGATCCAAACGACACCTTCAGGGTTAGAAATGGCGGTTCTTGCCCCTTTTAACAGCACTACAGCCCCTGTTTGTGATGCTGCTGTTTGTACTGCTTTCACCCTATCTTGATAATTAATATCAGGAAATAAACGATGAAATTCACCTGTGTGGGGTGTGAGAATTGTTGTATTTTGGCGTTTTTTTAAAGTGGAAATAGTCCCTAATTGTGCCAAGATATTTAAACCATCGGCATCCAAAATTAACGGCACATCACTATTAATTACCTGTTCAATAATTGGGGTAGCATCTGTAGTTAAACCTGGTCCACAAGCAATAGCATTAAATGAACTCAAATCTGTATTTGGAGGTAATTGTAAATGAGAAATTGCCCCGGTTTCCGTTTCAGGACATCCGATAATTAACGCTTCTGGTAAATGGGAAATTAAAAGCGGTTTAATACTTTCAGGTACGGCAATTGATAACATTCCTACACCCGAAGCACGCGCACCTAAACCCGTTAAAATTGCGCCCCCTGCATAACGTTTTGAGCCAGAAATTAATAGTAAATGTCCAGATTTATATTTGTGGGTTGTAGGGGAAAGAGGTAAAGATAAGGTATCAAATACTGTGGTTTTGGTAATGCGTTTAATTTTGGTAACTTCACCTAAAATCGCATGAATATCAGCTAAGGGAATATCAAAATCAATTAATTCTGCTTGTCCAATATATTCTAATGCTTGTTCTTGCAATAAACCCTGTTTCCATAAACCTAAACAAAAGGTATGAGTTGCACGAATAGCAGTACCTAAAACTTCCCCTGTATCTGTGTGTAAACCAGAAGGTAAGTCAATACTAAAAATCGGTTTATTCCAATCATTAAAATGGTTAATTGCTTCTGCAATATTCCCGGTAATTTCTCTTTCTAAACCAAAGCCAAATAACCCATCAATTAAAAAATCACAACTTGGTAATTCTGCCAGTTCTGTAAAACAAGGAATCCCCAAATTTTGGGCATATTGTAAATGTTGAGAAGTTAATTCTTTGAGTTTAGCAAAAGGTTGATAAATCCAAACTTGATAACCTTGAAAATGTAACTCTCTGGCTACAACTAAAGCATCACCTCCATTGTGTCCTGGACCTGCTAAAATTCCTACATTAGATCCCCCTTGAAAAGAGGGACTTTTAAACGAGGAGCTTTTAAAAGGGTGGCTAAGAGGTATGATAGATTGTAGGCGTTGCCAGTGGCGAGCGAAGCTATCGCTAATTAATCTCCCTACTTTTTCCATCAAAGCTGCAACCGGCATTCCCGCAGCAAATATTCGTCCTTCAATGTCACGCATTTGAGCAGCAGTGACTACAAATTGTTCTTTAGTCATTAGTATTAGTCATTAGTGATTAGTTATTAGTCATTAGTGATTAGTTATTAGTGATTAGTCATTAGTTATTCTTTTCTATCACCAATCACCAATCACCAATCACCTGTCACCTGTCACCTATCTTCCATAATAAACCCTAGCATTAGCATAACCTAAATTTCGCAAATAATTATTCCATTGTTCTGCTTCTTGGCGTTCTCTAAAACCTCCTACAGCTATATGCGCTCCTCGTGGTTGAGTTCTCATAAAAACATTAGTATTACCATCTATTTTTTGTCGAATTTCTCTACCAAGCAAGGGTAAGTTATTACTGCTGGTGGGAATGATAACGTAGTAATATCTACTCTGTTCTCGTTGAACGCTAGGACTTACATTGCGAAAATTATCTCCAGTAGAATAAGGTACTTCTCTACCAGAGAAATAGGAGATTTGTTCTGGGTTAGAAAAGCTGAGAATGCGAGCGCCACTAATACCATTTAATTCTAATTCTCTCACACGCTGTTGGGCGTTAGATGGTTTGCTAAAAACACCTGACTGAATAATATTACGTCCATTAAACGGACGAATATAAGCACTACTTTCAATTTGACGCACTTGTTGTAGAATTTGGGAGTTATCGCTATCAACATAGACAACATATCTTTCAAAGTTTTGTCCATATTGACTAATTTGTGTAGGTTGAGAAGTTTGATAGTTTTGATTATTTTGATAAAACTCTACTGCTGGTTGCAATTCTGGTAATCTGGTCTGTGCTAGACTATCTTCGCAAGTGAGCATCAAGCATCCACCCACAAGTAAAGAAATTACGGGTACAGTGGTAATTTGACGTGTTATTAAATGAGACATATTTGTAACCAGGGTTTCTCAAAATTTTCTACTAGCCATTATTTTAATCAGGATAATAAAAAATTACGGAGATGGGTGAAACCCCAAAACGAAAGAATTTTGTCAGGGTTTAGCTTTGCTAAAGCCCTACTTATGCTACTATGGGAGAGTGTTTGCCTTGTGCTAAAATCAAAAACCCTTATTATAGATGAACAGTAGCAAGCACTGTTAAAAGTGTAAATTATGAAAAAAGTTGTCGTTGGTCTTTCTGGTGGCGTTGACAGTTCTGTAGCTGCCGCTATTTTACACAATCAGGGCTATGATGTAATTGGTTTGACCCTTTGGTTAATGAAAGGTAAGGGTCAATGTTGCTCTGAAGGAATGATCGACGCGGCTAGTATTTGTGAACAATTGGGTGTTCCCCACGAAATTGTCGATATTCGGGATGTCTTTCAAGCGAATATTGTTGATTATTTAGTCTCTGGTTATAGTGTGGGAATTACGCCCCTGCCTTGTTCTCAATGTAACAAGACGGTGAAGTTTGGACCAATGGTGGAATATGCACGGGAGAAGTTAGAAAGTAATTACATAGCTACCGGTCATTATGCGCGAATTACTTATGATGAAACCACTGGACGTTATCAATTATTACGCGCCGTTGACCGCAACAAGGATCAATCTTATTTCCTATATGATTTGTCTCAAGATTTACTTGGGGCTTCGATCTTTCCTTTGGGAGAATTAAATAAAAGCGATACCCGCAAAATAGCTGCCGAATATGGGTTAAAAACCGCCGATAAACCAGAAAGTCAAGATTTATGCTTGGTAGAAAGTAACGGTTCAATGCGGGCATTTTTAGATAAATATTTAGCACCAAAACCAGGTGATATTGTGGATACCACTGGTAAGGTTTTGGGTAAACATGATGGTGTCCATCATTACACAATTGGTCAGCGTAAAGGTTTAGGAATTGCTGCTGCTGAACCTTTGTATGTGATTGAATTAGATGCAGTTAATAATCGTGTGGTAGTGGGCGATCGCACCAAAGGAACTCAAGGAGAATGCACAGTCAACCGGGTAAACTGGGTGTCTATTGCTGAACCTGCAACCCCCATCCGTGCAGAAGTGCAAATTCGTTATCGTTCCCAACCTGTAGCGGTGACGGTGATGCCTTTAGAAAATGACAGAGTGCGGTTAGTTTTTGATGAACCTCAGTTCAGCATTACCCCAGGACAAGCTGCGGTTTGGTATGAAGGGGAAAAGGTATTAGGTGGGGGAATAATTGAACAGTTTAGTTAAGTAGTGTAAATAAACGACTACGCCCGTAAAGTCGAAGATTACGCTTTATTAGGTGTACCTGAATATTTGATTGTAGATTATTTGGGAATTGGAGGAAGAGAATATATTGGTAAACCCAAACAACCAACAATTACTATTTGTACCTTAGTTGGTGATGAATATGAAAAGCAATTGTTTCAAAATAACGATCAACTTGTTTCTTCCATCTTTCCTAACTTGCAATTAACAGCACAACAAATCTTTACAGTGTAATTGTTAGATGAAAAATGTACTATCTGCAAACAGCAATTAACCATGATTGTAAAGAGTAAAATTTCTATCTAACCAAATAACATAAAATATAGCACCATCTCTATAGCCTACCATTGCTTTTATACCGGAAAAGCGAAAAGCAATAAAATTGACATCTTCTGTAATAAATTTGGGAATTGGTGCTTTAATAGCATCCCTAGAAATTTTTTCATACCCAAGTTGGTGTCTACCTTGCGAGTGTATTTGACTCCAGGTTAATTTACTCAGTCTATGCAATTTTAAAGCAAATGCAACCTGATCATCTTTCTCACACTTAGTTAAACAATATTCACCCTCTAGGTAACGTAGAGAAAATACAGGTGGAGCTTTTTCTGGAGAAATTTCTTTTTGATCATTTGGAGTTGTTAGTTTATTACCCCTATCTTTTTGGGGTTGTTTAATTTTTTTCTTACTCATCTTCATCTAAAAGCTGAGTTTTAAAATATTTTTTTAGACATTCATGAGTAATAACATCACTTACATCTGTGTCTTTCCAAGGTTCTTCATTATGAGTCATATTTCTCAATTTCCAAGCTGAAAATTGACCATATACGCTATAAACTTCATCTAGTAAATCAACAGTTTTTTCATCGTATATCGAAAAATCAATATCTTCAGGAATGGGAATTGCACTAGAAGCAAAGTTTTTATACTCATGATAAACTTCCGGTACAACTGGTCCATGAATCCAAGCTTCAACAGGCTCAGGAAACAAAGGTTCGTTATACAGTGCTAAATGAAAACCTTGTGCGTAGTAAAGTAATTTTTGTAGTTTCAGATTAGAAATTAAATCCCCAGCATCTTCATCAGCTTGAGATAGAAAATACTTTGCAACATCATGACAACTGAGCATACTTGTTTCCTTCGATTTTGATAATTCCAGCAACTATTCTTAGTAATAAAAAGTATCTTAAATTTTTTCCTTCGAGCGAATAATATATATTTCTAAAATGCTATTGTACTACACAATATTAATTAAAGCAACCGTTCAGGTATCCATTTCTGACCCTACTGCGGGACTGAGGTTAGCAAAATAAATTTCACCACGTTTCATCTTTCAACCCATCCTCTAGGGTTAATTCCCATTCTGGGTCAATTTCTGCTGATGCTTCCCGATATGCTTGCTCTAACTCTTGAAATCTCAATAAATCTAACGCTAACTCAATTACTTGAGAACGAGATTTACAACCTTTGGTAATTTTGTAGTTCTCCACAAACTGCAATGAAGCTGTTGGCAAGGAAATAGATATTTTTCCCGTTTGCATAGTATTACCATTTGGCAATCTCATATTTCTTACTCAAAGGTAGCATAATTAGGGAATGCTTTTGAAAGTCTTTTCGTTAGGGGATAGGAGTCAGGAGTCAGGAGTTCAAGAGGTAGGGGAAGTAGGGGAGTAGAGGAGGAAAGATTTTTCCCAGTAACCAATCCCCAGTCCCCAGTCACCAATCCCCAGTCACCAATCCCCAATCACACCCTTTCCGACCGGCAATAGAAAATTTTTTTTGTGAACTTGTAACACAAAGTACCCACAATTTGATAACTTAGTACATAGATTGCAACAATAACAATATTTATAAATTACGGAAGGAATCACGTTGAGTTACCAACCAGATGCGATCGCCCCCCACGGCGGAGAATTAATTAACAGAATTGCTTCAACTGAACAAAGAGAATTATTTCTTTCCAAAGCAGAATTTTTACAACGAGTAACCCTTGATGAGCGAGCCGTTTCCGATCTAGAAATGATTGCGATCGGTGGTTTTAGTCCGCTGACTGGTTTCATGAACCAAGCCGACTATAATCGCGTAGTCGCAGAAATGCGATTGGCTAACGGTACTGTTTGGTCAATTCCCATTACACTATCTGTCACAGAAGAAGTTGCCGCCCCTCTCCAAGTAGGTGGTTTAGTGCGTCTGGATAACCCCAATGGCGAGTACATTGGGGTTTTGGAACTAAGCGAAAAATATACTTACGACAAAAAACGCGAAGCTGTAAATGTATATCGCACAGATGAAGCCAAACACCCTGGAGTACAGGTAGTATATAACCAAGGTTCTGTGAATCTGGCTGGGGATATCTGGTTACTGCAACGTGATCCTCATCCCCAGTTTCCCGCCTACCAAATAGATCCCGCTGCTTCCCGGCAAATGTTTAGAGAAAAAGGTTGGAAAACTATCGTTGGTTTCCAAACCCGCAACCCCATCCACCGCGCCCATGAGTACATTCAAAAGTGCGCCTTGGAAACAGTTGATGGTCTATTTTTACACCCATTAGTCGGTGCAACCAAAGAAGACGACATCGCTGCGGATGTACGGATGCGTTGTTATGAAATATTAATGGATCATTATTACCCCTTAGATCGAGTAATTCTGGCAATTAACCCAGCGGCAATGCGTTATGCAGGACCCAGAGAAGCTATTTTCCATGCTCTAGTGCGTAAAAATTACGGCTGTACACATTTTATAGTTGGGCGAGATCATGCGGGAGTAGGTGACTACTACGGCACTTATGACGCTCAATATATATTTGATGAGTTTGCGCCAGAAGAACTGGGCATTGTGCCAATGAAGTTTGAACACGCTTTCTACTGCACACGCACCAAACAAATGGCCACCACTAAAACCAGTCCTAGCAAACCAGAGGAACGGGTTCACCTATCGGGAACAAAAGTTAGAGAAATGTTGCGTCGTGGTGAGTTACCCCCACCAGAATTTTCTCGTCCAGAAGTGGCAGCCGAGTTAGCCAGAGCAATGTCTATCCAACAACCAGCTTTGGTTTAAAGAGACTGAAAAAGTAGCAAAAAGTCTAATTTCAAACTTTACTCTTTAGCCCTCAGCCCTTTAAGCTGTACCTTATCGACTGAGGGTTAACAGCTAATTTATGAAACGGCGTGCGTTTTTAGGAAGAATTGGCTCTATACTGGCACTATTGGGTTTAACTCAAGCTGAGTGGTTGACTTTGGGAAATCACTATTATCAAGCTTTAGCAGCACCCAATAGCCGCAAGTTGGCATTGCTAATAGGTATAAATCAATATCCACAAAGTCCCGCCCTTGGTGGTTGTCTGACAGATGTGGAATTGCAAAAAGAACTTTTGATTCACCGTTTTGGCTTTGCAACTTCAGATATTCTTACTTTAACTGAGGAACAAGCCAGTCGAGAATTTATTGAGGCAGCTATTTTAGATCACTTGGGTAAACAAGCAAAAGCCGATGATGTTGTGATTTTCCACTTTAGCGGCTATGGTAGTCGTGTCAAGTTGGGTACTTTCCCAGAAAATTTGCAGAATGCCCTGATCCCAGTTGACGAAAATTCACAGAATATAAATTTTGTCAACTATTTATTAGAAGAAAATCTTTTAGGATTATTGCGATCGCTCCCCACAGACCGAGTAACAGCAGTATTAGATACTAGCTACTATGCTAAAAGTACATTACATCCTGCCGGTTTGCGATTTCGCGCCCGTCCAGAACCATCAACAGCAAAGTTAGCACTCAAAGAACTGGATCTGTTCAACCACCTGCAAACACAGAACTCAGTTGCTAACAATGTCATGGTGATAAAAGCAACTTCACAACCAGAGCAAACAGCAGGAGAATTATTGTTTTCTGGTTTCAGTGCGGGTTTATTTACCTACGTTCTGACTCAATATCTATGGGAAGCAACCCCAGCCACAACAATTCAAGTTCTGCTATCTCATGCTAGTAGTTCTATGTACAAACTGGGTAGTGAACAGCAACCAGGGTTACTCAGTGAGAAGAAAAATCCTCAAAGTGTTTTAATTAATGAGAATTTTCCCATAGAAAGCACTACAGCAGAAGGAGTAGTGAAAGCTAAGGATGACGATGGTAAAACAGTACAATTATGGTTAGGAGGAATCCCCCCGCACGTTTGGCAATACTATGGTGTTAATTCGAGATTGACTTTGCCGACTGGAGAACAGTTAATATTAAAGTCCCGCAGTGGCTTAACTGCAAAAGCACAGATATCTAGTCAAGAACATAGCAAATCTCTACAAGTTGGGCAACTGGTACAGGAATCTGTACGTATGTTACCCCGGAATATTAATTTAACAGTAGCCTTAGATTCGGGACTGGAAAGAATTGAGCGTGTAGACGCTACCAGTGCCTTTGCAGCCATTACCCGCATGATAAATATTGCCTCAGCAGATCAGGGCGCTGATTACGTATTTGGTAAAGTGGAAAATGTTCCTAGTCGTTATGGTCTTTTTTCTCTCAGTGGTGAGCTAATAAATAATACTTCTGGAGAAATTGGAGAAGCAGTTAAAGTTGCAGTACAAAGATTAACACCCAAATTTTCCACCTTGTTAGCCGCCAAGTTATGGCGACTGACAGAAAATGAAGGTTCTTCTCGTTTACCGGTGAAAGCGAGTTTAGAGATGATGAACAAAATCTCGCCTCGTGTAGTGATGCAGCGACAAACATGGCGCAATCTGAGTGGGGAAACTACAACTAACAAAGCATTTACCACCCCAGGAACAGTTGTTCCTACAGTTCCCGTGGGTAGTAGGATGCAGTACCGGGTAGAAAATTTGAGCGATCGCCCAATTTATGTAATGCTGGTGGGGTTAAATAATACTAGAAGTGCCATAGCTTTTTACCCTTGGCAAATGTCCCCAGAAGCAAGTGCTTCTGACACCAAACCCGATCTGCAAGAAATAATCATTCCCCCAGGACAAATCCTCAAATTCCCCCAAAATGATACTACCTTTGGCTGGTTGTTGCCTACACGAGCATTGTTTTGTGAACATCAACTAATATTGAGTACATCTCCTTTTACGGAAACTTTAGCAGCCTTGGTAACGGCTAGGTATCCCACCGCTGATCAACAGCCCATTAGTCAGTTAGTTAATACCTTAGAAGTTGCCCAGGCTTTACTGCAAGATTTACATAATGGTACTAAAGCTAAAGCGGAAATCAATGGAACTACTACTGATTCTTATGTATTAAATGTGAATAACTGGGCAAGTCTGAATTTTAGTTTTAAGGTAGTGTGAGGGGACTGGGGACTGGGGACTGGGGACTGGGGACTGGTGACTGGTGACTGGGGACTGGGGACTGGTGACTGGTGACTGGGAGGATGAATAACCCAATTCCCAATTCCCGATTCCCAATTCCCAATTCCCAATGCCCAATGCCCTATAAATACTTCTCCAACAACAAACTTAACTTCTCCTTAGTTGCGGCTGGTGCATTTGCTAAATTTGTCAAAATTGCATATTTCAAAGCAGAATGGGCATCACTTTGAGGGGGGTTTTCACTTAACCGCTTTACAGTTTCTTGAATTACTTTTTGGGCATTTACTCCATTGCGTTGTAAATTGCCAATCACCATCTCTACTGTGACATTATCATGATCTGGATGCCAACAATCATAATCTGTAACTAAAGCCAAAGTTGCATAAGCAATTTCCGCTTCTCTGGCTAACTTTGCTTCTGGTAAATTGGTCATGCCAATAATTGTTGCACCCCAACTGCGATAAAGATTTGATTCAGCTTTGGTAGAAAATGCAGGACCCTCCATACAGACATAAGTACCTTCACGGTGAAGAGTGAGATCAGGTAAATTTAGAGAAGCGATCGCATCAGCTAAAACAGCCGCCAAATTTTTACAAATTGGATCACCAAATGCAATATGCGCTACAATTCCTTCACCAAAAAACGTGGAAATACGGTTTTTAGTTCTGTCAATAAACTGATCTGGAACTACCATATCTAATGGTTTTACCTCTGCTTTCAACGAACCAACTGCACTAGCAGAAATTAAGTATTTTACTCCTAATTGCTTCATAGCATAGATATTGGCACAGAACGGCAATTCAGAAGGTAATAACGTATGATTACGACCATGACGAGCCAAAAAGGCAACTTTTGTATCTGCTAAAGTGCCGATAATTACCGCATCTGATGGTGAGCCAAAAGGTGTTTCTATTTCTATTTCTTCTACATCCTTCAGAGATTCCATTTTGTATAAACCACTGCCACCAATAATTCCAATTTCCGCTAATGTCATATTTTATAAACCTGTGAACTTTTAAACATCTAAGTTATTTTACCGAAAAAATGAATAACCTAAAGCTACAAATTTGCAATTAGATTAAATTTTGTGCGTTTCCGTAGGGCTACGAATGTAAACTTTATCAAAAGTTGATATTTTAGAATAGATTAGCATCGAAAATAAATAAACTGCGAGGTGGAAATATGCAATTTATAGCTAATTCAGATCCCAGCAATTTAGAATCAATCTTGCAACGCATATTTACCAATCGCCGAATTACGCGCCAAGTTCAACATATTATGCAAATCAATCAAGTATTTGATGGTTTAAAAAAAGGCTTAATTAGAGTTGTAGATTAAGAAATTTGAAATTTTAGATTTTGGATTAACTCTATAAATCTCAGGTGTTTTATTATCAACATCACTGGTAAGCAGGTATCTATATTTGTTAATATTTGTGATGTAAAAAACCTGAAAATAGGGTAAGTCTTGATTACTATGCCAACATCTGCAATTGATAATAAAAATGCAGCAGCTATTCATGCAGCTAAAGAAAAAGTTGCTGTGTGCGATCGCTCCCATTGGGGACGCATCCGTGTTTCTAGTGATGACAGTCTGCGGTTTTTACACAACCAAAGCACCAATGATTTTCAACGCCTCAAACCAGGTGAAGGTTGTGATACTGTAATGGTTACATCCACAGCCAGAACTATAGATTTAGTAACTGGTTATGTTCTCGATGATGCAGTGTTACTTTTAGTTTCACCCCATCGGCGAGAATTTTTGATGTCATGGTTAGATCGTTACATATTTTTTGCAGACAAGGTAACGTTAACCGATATCACTGATGAAACTGCAACTTTTAGCCTCATCGGACCCCAAAGCGATGCTATTGTAGAAAAATTGGGGGCTGGTTCACTGATTGGTAAACCCAATAATAGTCACATTGTGGTTGATAATATGATTTTTGCCGTGGGTAGTGGGTTAGCTATCCCTGGATATACTCTCATTTTCCCTGTAGCGGAAAAACAAAAACTGTGGGAGAAAATATTAGAATATGATGCGGTAGAATTGAGCGATCGCCATTGGGAAACTTTGCGAATATTACAAGGTCGTCCTGTACCCGATGCAGAAATCACTGATGAGTATAATCCCTTGGAGATCGGTTTGTGGCAAACTGTATCTTTTAATAAAGGTTGTTACATCGGTCAAGAAACCATTGCTAGATTAAACACCTATAAAGGTGTAAAACAATATTTATGGGGAATTAGTCTTAACGCTCCCGCAGCACCAGGAAGCGTGATTACCATAGGAGATGAAAAAGTCGGTAAACTTACCAGTTACACAGAAACCCCTGAAGGTCATTTTGGACTAGGTTACATTCGTTCTAAAGCTGGTGGTGTAGGGTTAAAAGTGCAAGTAGGAAACAGTGAAGGAGAAGTTGTTTCCATCCCCTTTGTTTCTCATGAATATCCATTATAGGTGATTGGTGATTGGTGATTGGGTTATTAACTTCCCCTTGCACCCTACCCCCCTGCTTTCTTACCAGTCCCCAGTCCCTCACAAGGGTAGGTATTTTACATTGTCGTCAGGGCAAGACTTGGTGGACAAGGTGGACAAGGTGACAAGGGAGGAAAACAGTACAAAGTCTGTATTCTTAGTCACAAAAATAGTCCGTCAAAAAACCATTGTCCGTATAAAATCTTCCTTGTCCATCCCTTCGACTACGCTCAGGACAAGCCTTCCTTGTCTTCCTGGTCTTGCCTTCACAGATTATATTAAAAACCTACCCCTGTGAGGTCCCCAGTCCCCAGTCACCTATTCACCCCTGGACAAAATTCATCCATCCAAGCGGGTAAACTGCGGGCGTTAGTAGTAGCAGAAATATAAGAAATTTCTTTGACGGGAAGACCTGTAAATTGATATTTGATAGGAATTGGTTCTGTGATATTTGGTAATCGCCCAATTCCTAATCTATGGGTTTTCTGAGATATTTCTTCCCTAGCTGCGGTAAAATGATGATCTACTGGTTTGCTAATTGTCACCGCAGAAACAGATTGCTGTTTGTGTTCAACACTGGGAACAATTCTTAACAATACCTGTTTTTTTTTCGGTTCAACCCTAGACTGAAAATCTTGTTTTATCTGTGTATCTGTATGAGAACAAGTCACAGAATTTTTGTGAACAATTTGGTTTTTAGCTAAAGATTTTTCTAATTCTAATAAACGCAACTCCTCATCAGGATTAAAATTCAAACCTAAAGCAGTGACTATTTGATCAGGATTATTATTTAACTCCAGAATAAAAGGAAGTATGTGCTGTAACCGCGGTTCTAAAACCGAGAGAGTGGCTAAAATATAACCAGATGAAGGTCGTCTCACACCATCATAGGTGCGCCAAATTTGCATTTTTGTTAACCAAGAAATATTTTCTTGATAGTAAGTTAACCACTTTAATTTTAAAACTTGGCGTAGCTGCTTAATGTCCATCAGTTTTCTCGCTTCCGTGAACAAGATGCTGTTTTCGGATATTTTTTCATCAGCATTATCTCTGAGGATGAAAACGATGATATAGCATTCTGCGGACTCTTTGACCACCTATTAAATGTTTTTCCACCACTAGGTGTACTTCCAGAGGTAAAACCCGACAATACCACACCATCTCAGGTAACACTAGCACCATTGGACCATTACCACACTGACCCAAGCAGCCACTAGCTGTAACTGTCACATCAGGAACGGATGAAGCTTGAAAAGCTGCTAATACTTCTTTTGCACCTTGTTTGATACAGCTACGATGTTGACACACCTGCACACATTTAGTAGATTCTACTTGATCTTCTGTTGGTAGATTTAACATTACGAATAACCTAAATTTTGAATTATAGCAGGAGGCAGGAGGCAGGAGGCAGGAGGAAAACTGGCTTGGTGAGTGGCTTTAAACTTAAATGCTGTACCTCATCAATCTGCAATCTGCGATATCTTGAATAAAACAATTATCAATTGTCAATTTTCAATTATCAATTGGTAAAAATGATAGAGGTTGACTCATGTTAGCAGCAAAACCTAAAATTCCTGGATCTCGATGTTCATAAAGTAATTCACCTTGATTATTAAATAAAAATGTTCCACCACGTTGAGTTAAATAAGCAGATGATGGTACATAAGTTGACCAATTTTTTAATACTTCTACCATATTTTTCAGTCGCAGAGTAGCTAATTCAAAAGGACGTTGAAAACCACTACCTCCAGCTAGTTTAAAAAACGAACCTTTAAAAGCTGGTAAAGGAGTACCTTCAATCATTTCATCATCTGCTATAAGTTGGGGTGCTTGTTTATCTCCTTTATATCCTCTAAAAACTTCTTTTAATGTTCCAGGACTACCAATACCTGCACACATTAACATTAAATTTAACCAAGATTTCTGACCTAGAGAAAGTCCAGGAACAGAAACTTTTAAACCTGGATAAAGATTCAGTTTTTGATGTAATTCGGCATTTTCATCAACAAATAAATTTTCTTGGGGAAATCCTGTATATTCACAGAATTTTCTTCCAGAAGTGAGATTCCCAATACCTACTGCACGAATAGCAATTTTTTGATTTGCTAAATTTTGCGCTTCTCGCTGTAACCACCAGGCATATTCTAAACTATCAAAATCTCCCAGTTGTGGCAATACTAAAACTAGGATTTTTGCAGCACTTTCGCAATTTTCTAACAACGGTTTTATAGTGCCATCACTCACACATTGAAGTTTGGTTTGAGAAAAAATAATGTAGGGATTCATAGGATTTTAGATTTTAGATTTTGGATTTTGGATTTCATCAGTTTTAAGTAAATCAACTTTCAAAAATATCATCCCCAGATCCCCGACTTCTGCGATAAATTCACAATTTATTGACACGATCATCAAAGAAGTCGGGGATCTTATCAACCCTTTAACTAACAGACAACCCTTTACTAGCTAACCATTCTTTGTTAAATATCCGTGATTGATAGCGAGATCCGCTGTCACAAAGAATAGTCACAATAGTATGTCCGGGTCCCAATTGTTTCGCTAAAGCCACCGCAGCACCAACATTAATTCCTGTTGAACCACCCATTAATAAACCATCTTTTCTTAATAGTTGATAAACCACTCGTAAAGCTTCTTGATCATCAATTTGAATGGCATCATCAATGGGTACGCCTTCCATATTAGCGGTAATTCTACTGTTACCAATACCTTCAGTAATAGAACTACCTTCGATTTTGATTTCGCCGGTTTTCACATAGCTATATAAACCGCTACCCATCGGATCGGCAACAACACATTTAACATTGGGGTTCTTTTCTTTCAAACACATTGCCACACCTGCAAAAGTTCCACCTGTACCGGTTGCAGCTACCCAACCATCAATTTTACCCTCTGTTTGTCGCCAAATTTCCTCACCGGTGGTTTCGTAATGGGCTTGACGATTTGCTAAATTATCAAATTGATTCGCCCAAATGGCGTTTTCCATCTCGGTGGCAATTCTACCAGATAATTTAACGTAATTATTAGGGTCTTTGTAGGGTACAGCCGGAACAGGACGAACTTCCGCACCCAAGGTTGTCAGCGCGTCTATTTTTTCTTGAGATTGGGTATTGGGAATAATAATCAGACATTTATAACCTTTAGCATTACAGATATGCGCTAATCCGATTCCCGTATTACCCGCAGTTCCTTCCACTACTGTACCACCGGGTTTGAGTAAACCTTTTTTTTCTGCATCTTCAATAATGTACAATGCTGCACGATCTTTGACAGAACCTCCGGGATTGAGAAATTCTGCTTTGGCTAAAATTTCGCAACCAGTTTCTTCACTAAAGCTGTTTAAACGAATCAGTGGTGTGTTACCAATAGTACCTACAAATCCTTGTTTTATATCCATGTTAATTGAGTTGAGTTCTTTCCTCTCAAATTTTGCCGTATTGTTGAATCTATCTTAGATGTCCCTAGATAACTTGCGCTAGATCATTCAGCTAGATGGGTAAGTTTCAATTTCAGAAGAATTACGCACAACTAACTGAAGAAAGAATAAGTAGTTTGTATAAATTGCTGTTAGTAATAGCTGTTTGTTGGTGTAATGGTCTGCAAAACAGCGGAAACAGAAGTTTTGTAGGAGTGATTGGTCAATTAATTTTATCATTAATTTATACTTGATTCAGTAATAATACTATATCTTATAGCTATAAGAGCAAAATAAAATATTAATCAAGTCAGTCCTTCAATAAGGTGCATTACCATGAGTGAACTAATACTAAATAGCAGCCAGGATTTATCCCTTCTACTTCCTGGACAGGAAAACAATATTTCTGCATCTATTAATATTTTCCATTATCTTGATGTAACTGACTTTAGTTGTAATACATCTTTATTATCTACAGTTGAAACATCTCAAGCCCTACATAATATAGTAGCAACACCCCTATCATGGGATAATATACTTGGTTGGCAACCTGCGGTTACTCTGCAAGAGTTTGCACAATCTCCAGATTTTCAATCACAAATACACTTGGTTTTTGGAGATAATTTCAACGCAGGGAGATTACAAGACATCCATTCTCAGTGGTTAGTTGGTAATTTGACTGCGTTACCACAGATAGAAGTCTTAAACTCATCCGTATTTCCCACAGGTACATTAGGCGCGTTTTCTGGAGAAACCAATAAAATTTATCTTAACGAAGAATTACTTAGCGGTGGAAATACTGAATTAATTAAAGAAGCAATTATAGAAGAAACTGGACATTGGTTAGACAAAGAAATTAATTCTACTGATACCCCTGGTGATGAGGGAGAATTATTGGCAGCATTTGTGACAGGTAAACAGCTTAATCCTAGTCAAATTGCAGATATTAAAAATCAAGATGATACAACTACAATTTTTGTAGATGGTAAATCTTTAATCGTTGAACAATCAACTGTACCAACAATTACTATTACTGCTAGTGATGCAAGTGCAGCAGAAACGGTAACAGGACAAACTACCAATCCTGGTAGATTTACACTTAGCCGTGCTGGGGATCTCACTTCGGCTTTAACTGTTAATTATACAGTGGTGGGGACAGCAGTTAATGGTACAGATTATACGAGTTTACCGGGAAATGTTAGCTTTGCGGCTGGTGCATCCACAGCGGTAGTGAATGTGACACCGATTGATAATACAACTTCGGAAGCAACAGAAACAGTGACACTCAACCTAGCAACGGGAACAGGTTACAGTTTGGGAACTACGAAAACTGCGACTGTGAATATTGCAGATAATGATATCCCTGTGATTACTATTGCTGCTACATATGCGACTGCTGGGGAAACTATCACAGGACAAACTGCAAATCCTGGTAGATTTACTTTAACGAGAATTGGGAATTTAGCTTCGGCTTTAACTGTTAATTATACAGTGGTGGGGACAGCAGTTAATGGTACAGATTATACGAGTTTACCGGGAAATGTTAGCTTTGCGGCTGGTGCATCCACAGCGGTAGTGAATGTGACACCGATTGATAATACAACTTCGGAAGCAACAGAAACAGTGACACTCAACCTAGCAACGGGAACAGGTTACAGTTTGGGAACTACGAAAACTGCGACTGTGAATATTGCAGATAATGATATCCCTGTGATTACTATTGCTGCTACATATGCGACTGCTGGGGAAACTATCACAGGACAAACTGCAAATCCTGGTAGATTTACTTTAACGAGAATTGGTAATTTAGCTTCGGCTTTAACTGTTAATTATACAGTTGTGGGGACAGCGGTTAATGGTACAGATTATACGAGTTTACCGGGAAATGTTAGTTTTGCGGCTGGTGCATCCACAGCGGTAGTGAATGTGACACCTGTTGATGATACAACTTCGGAAGCAACAGAAACAGTGACACTCAACCTAGCAACGGGAACAGGTTACAGTTTGGGAACTACGAAAACTGCGACTGTGAATATTGCAGATAATGATATCCCTGTGATTACTATTGCTGCTACAGATGCGACTGCTGGGGAAACTATCACAGGACAAACTGCAAATCCTGGTAGATTTACTTTAACGAGAATTGGTAATTTAGCTTCAGCTTTAACTGTTAATTATACAGTTGTGGGGACAGCGGTTAATGGTACAGATTATACGAGTTTACCGGGAAATGTTAGTTTTGCGGCTGGTGCATCCACAGCGGTAGTGAATGTGACACCTGTTGATGATACAGGTTTTGAGGGTGATGAGACGGTTATAGGACTGTGACAATTGCAGATAATGATCAATCCACCACAGATACAACAGCACCATCTTTAGGAAGTTTTTCATTATCAACAACTTCAGTAAATACATCTATATCTGCTCAATCTATAACAGTTACAGCCCAGATTACTGATGATATGAGTGGTTTAGTTTCATCTAATAGTTATGCAATAGCACGTTTCCAAAGTCCTTCAGGACAACAATCTGTTTCTGTGCTTTTGGATTCTTCTGATCGTACATCTGGAACAGCGCAAAATGGTATTTATAGTGATAGACTAACTGTTCCTCAATTTAGTGAAGCAGGAATTTGGACACTTGATTATTTTTCTCTTAGAGATGCTGTAGGTAATCGCAAATCTCTTTATCTTGCTGATCTTCAACTGTTGGGTTTTCCCACTCAGTTTACTGTGGTTGGTAGTCCTGATACAACAGCACCATCTTTAGGAAGTTTTTCATTATCAACAACTTCAGTAAATACATCTATATCTGCTCAATCTATAACAGTTACAGCCCAGATTACTGATGATATGAGTGGTTTAGTTTCATCTAATAGTTATGCAATAGCACGTTTCCAAAGTCCTTCAGGACAACAATCTGTTTCTGTGCTTTTGGATTCTTCTGATCGTACATCTGGAACAGCACAAAATGGTATTGATAGTGATAGACTAACTGTTCCTCAATTTAGTGAAGCAGGAATTTGGACACTTGATTATTTTTCTCTTAGAGATGCTGTAGGTAATCGCAAATCTCTTTATCTTGCTGATCTTCAACTGTTGGGTTTTCCCACTCAGTTTACTGTGATCTAGTCAATAGCTTGGGTTGAAATAATAAAATATTGATACCTAAAACTGCTATTCTGCTACAGTGACGATGGGAAAGCGATCGCCTTTCTATTGAGATTTGGGGGATGTGCGATCGCTTGTGTGGGGATGCGAGAGAGCGATACCTGCGGTGAGCTACGCTAACGCTGTTGGGGAGGTGGTAACTGCGATCATGGTAAAACTAAAGTAGATATCACCCTTTCCGTGTTAAAATCAGAAATTTATAAATTCAAGATTGTGAAATCAAAAATTTACATTGAAACCAGTATTCCTAGCTTTTACTATGAAATTCGGACTGAACCGGATATGATAGCGCGTAAAGAATGGACTCGTTTTTGGTGGAATACAGTAAGGCAGCAATATGAAGTTGTGACAAGTATTGCGGTTTTAGATGAACTTAATAAAGGCAATTTCCCCAATAAAGAAGAAGTCATTGAACTTCTGAATGATATTCCTTTGATAGATATTGAACCAGAAATTGTGGAAATTGTACAAACCTATATTCAAAATCAGGTTATGCCTAATGATCCTTTAGGTGATGCTCTCCATCTTGCCATAGCATCCTATCATAAATGTGATTTCCTGCTAACTTGGAATTGTCGTCACTTAGCTAACGCTAACAAGTTTGGGCATATTAGGCGAGTTAATGTTATGCTAGGTTTGTATGTTCCTGCCTTGGTAACTCCCTTAGAATTAATGGATAATGAATAATGATTACTCTAGATGATTCTGTACTGCAACAAATCCGAGAAATTCGTCATCAAATTTCTCAAAATAATCAGCATGATCCACAGAAATTAATTCAGTATTATATAGAATTACAACAACAATATAAACAAAGAAAAAATAAATTAAACAGTCAATAACCTTACTTATTGTTTAATAATGATCGCTTTGCTGATGGGAGGGTGAAATGCGATTTTTTGGGATGAAGGAGAGCGATCGCCTTTCTATTGAGATTTGGGGGATGTGCGATCGCTTGCTAAAATAGAAGTAACTTAAAGTTAGAGGAGAAACAAATAAATGATGACTTTAGAAATGGCGATCGCTAATTTGAATGTGAGCTATAATACAACATAACTCACTATCTGGAGTGAATACAAATGACATCACAAGATGAACATAATAGAAAACTACAACGCCGAGTAGATAAGCGACTGCAAGAAATAGATAATCTCATAAATTCTCATGAAGCGCCTTTTTATCCAACACAAAAATATCAACCAGACAATTCTCAAAAACCAGCGAAAAAAACAGTAATTTTTGCGGCTAAATTTTCGGGACTTGCTGTTGCTGCCGTGGTTGTCGTGCAGATATTATTATTTATAGCAAGAATTGTTGTAATTGCTGCTTTAGCTTTTTTTGTTTATAAACTATTTCTAGAATCAAAATTACCAAAGATGAAATAAAATTTGTTGGATGAATATTAATATTTTCCATTAAACCAACAATCACAATCACCAAATTTTCGCCATATTCAAAACAAACCCTGGTAAAATAGGATCACAATTTACGGTTTCAGGATTTTCTAAACATTCCACTGGTTGTCCAGGACGATAAATATAAACTCGGCGATGTTTACGATCAATTAATAATCCTAATTGTATTCCGGGTTCTTCCATGTATTCCATCATTTTCTCTTTTAATGGTTGCAAATTATCGGAAGCTGACCTTAATTCAATGATAAAATCTGGACAAATAGGAGCAAACTTTTTCTGTTGTTCTGGTGTCAAAGTATTCCATCTTTCTAATTTTATCCAGGAAGCATCGGGAGAACGTTCTGCACTTGTGGAAAGTTTAAAACCTGTACTGGAAGAAAAAGCAATACCCGTACCATCTTTTTCTGTCCATACCCACAACTGTCCTAGAATATTAATCTCTCTGTTTCCGGTTTCTGATCCTGCTGGTGACATAATTGATATTTCTCCAAATTTATTTCTCTCAATGCGTAAGTTACGGTTAATTTGACAGAAATCAAAAAATTGTTCATCTGTCATTTTAACTGATGATGGTAATTGAAAAACTATAGGTGATGATAGCATTATCTTTAATCCTACTTTGCTGATCTAACTTATTGTATTATATAAAAAAACGGTGGGTTATAAAATCTTTAACCCACCCTACGAATGAATATTTATGGTAATGAAAACTATTTATTAGGTTGGGGAGTCATGCGTAAATAAGGTTTAATTTCTTGATAACCTTTGGGGAATTTCTCTTTGAGAACTTCGGGATCTTTTAAGGATGGAACAATTACACAATCATCACCATCTTTCCAGTCTGCTGGTGTAGCAACACTGTAGTTATCTGTCAATTGTAAAGAGTCAATTACCCGCAATAATTCATCAAAATTGCGTCCAGTGCTGGGGGGGTAGGTGAAAGAAAGACGTAATTTTTTGTTGGGATCGATAATGAATACAGAACGCACTGTGATGTTTGCAGCCGCGTTAGGATGAATCATATCATAAAGGTCAGAAACCTTTTTGTCTGCATCTGCCAAAATTGGGTAGTTGAGGGCGGTGTTTTGGGTTTCTTCGATATCACCTACCCAACCGTTATGAGATTCTACATCATCAACACTGAGAGCGATCGCTTTCACGTTGCGTTTGTCAAATTCGGGTTTTAACTTTGCAACTGTACCTAATTCTGTGGTGCAAACAGGTGTATAGTCAGCAGGGTGAGAAAATAATACTACCCAGCTATCACCCGCCCATTCATAAAAATTGATGTCGCCGTGTGTAGACGCTTGTGTAAAGTTAGGTACTGTATCACCAAGACGGAGAGCCATGCTAGATTCCCTGTAATTAGAAAAGATAGTTATTTTACTTTGACAGTATGACACAAATCAACTATTATCCTATGGACATTTTGCAGATTGCAACAAAATTTTAAGTTTCTTAACTCTGAGGATATCAATCCCATTAATTCTTTATTCTGACTCCTGACTCCTGGCTCCTGCCATAATTTCTTGATATGCTTGAATTACTTGTTGTGCGATCGCATCGCAGCTAAAATTATTTAACGCATATTCTTTAGCATTTAACCCCCGTCGTTGACATTCTTGGATATTTGATAAAGCTGTTTTTAATAACTCAAAAATTGATTCAACTTGGTTTTTTTCTTGGTTTTGAACATACAGCAGATTTCATTATTATGAGGTACAAATCATAATTATGAAACTCTTGTGGGGTGGGCATACTTCGACAAGCTCAGTACAAGTCTTGCCCACCAATCGTGTACCTCATTACAAAGGAAAGTGCTGTAACTGTTTACGCTATGTGTTCTTGAACTTGTGAAACTAATTCCTTTGTCCAATAGTTTACCAATTCCGTATCCGCAGCTTCTACCATAACTCTAATTACTGGTTCTGTGCCAGATGCACGGACTAATATCCGTCCATTATCACCCATTGCGGCTTCGGCTTTGGCGATCGCTCTCTGTACTGGTTCGCATTTTTCCCAACCTAAGCGTTTTTCTCTGTCTTCTACTCTCACGTTTTGTAATAGTTGCGGATAGGTTTGAAAACTTTGATCTACCATTTCTGCTAAGGAAACTCCTGCTGCTTTCACCACTGCGGCTAAATGTAATCCTGTTAATAAACCATCTCCAGTCATGCCATAATGACGACATAGGATATGTCCTGATTGTTCTCCCCCTAACATTCCCCCAGTTTTTAACATTTCTGCTTGTACGTACTGATCCCCGACGGCGGTACGAATTAATTTACCACCCTGCTTTTCCCAAGCTTTCTCAAATCCCAGGTTAGCCATGACTGTGGAAATAATCAAGTTATCTGGTAATTTTTGTTGCTCTTGCAAATGACAACCCCAAAGGTAAAGAATGTAATCACCGTTTACTTGTCTACCAGTATTATCTACAGCTAATACTCGATCTGCATCGCCATCAAAGGCAAAACCCATATCGGCTTTATACTCTTTCACTGCGTCAGCTAAAATATCTAAATGGGTAGAACCGCAATTGACGTTAATGCGATCGCCATCCGCTTGGTTATGCAAGCAAATTACATCCGCGCCCATCTGAGTAAATACGGTCGATGCTAACCCCACAGCCGCACCCCAAGCCACATCTAAGACAATTTTCATTCCTTGCAGATTTACTTGTGGCTGTAATGGTTGTTGCAGTGCCTGTCCGTAATCTCCAATTAATTCTGTTCTTAAATAATGCTTTCCACAGTTGCTTACACTGCTAACAGTTGCCAGTTTACCCCGCAAACCCGCTTCTATTTGCCCTTGTAATTCTTTTGACAGCTTTGTACCATTTGCCCCAAAGATTTTAATACCATTATCTTCTGGTGGGTTATGGCTGGCAGATATCATTACACCACCGATAGCTTCTGTGATGCTGGTAAGATAAGCAACGCAAGGAGTGGGACATAAACCCAAATACCAAACTTCTAGCCCTGCGGCGGTTAAACCTGCACTTAACGCCATTGCCAGCATATCACTAGAATTTCTGGAGTCTTGACCTAAAATTATCGGTCCATTTTTTGCTAAACCATTATTTGCAGCATGATCACGTAAAACAATACCCGCCCAAAAACCAACCTGTAAAGCCAAAGGAGCATTTAACAATTCTCCCACTTTTCCCCGAATGCCATCTGTACCAAATAACGGCGTTTTTGGCAAGGATAGCAAACTAGGAACAAAATTACTTGCAAGACTGGCCACATAACCATCAGATATACTGCTTTGAGTCCGAGTTATAGAAGAAACCATATTTTTCAACACTCCACACCATTAAACATTTCGGAGAATAACACTTTAATCCCTGTTCAACAATTCTGAGGAATTATTAACAAACAGTACACCTGTAATTTTTCCTGAATGACTATGAACTTTAACGATTTTATGTTAAGTAACATTACAGGTGCTTATTAATTGTTTACTATAAAAAATCCTCATTGTTGGCTAAATCAAGCAATTAGCTTTGTATTTATAACCTAATAAATGTCTATTGCCAGAATTAAGGTATAAATAAATACTAAAACACTGTAACTTAATGAATTTTAATATAAATTCTCATCAAATAGTTCTAATGTAACCTTTTAGTGGCATTTTTTCGCCATTTGTCAAAAATCCCAACAGTTGACTTTTTAAAGTAGAGAAATTTAGCATGAGCAGTAATTTAGCCTCCAAGTTACGAGTAGGTACAAAAAAAGCGCATACGATGGCAGAAAACGTTGGTTTTGTCAAGTGCTTTTTAAAAGGAGTGGTAGAAAAAAATTCATACCGGAAACTGGTTGCTAACTTTTATTTCATCTACTCAGCAATGGAAGAGGAGATGGAAAAGCACAAAAATCACCCTGTTGTGGGTAAAATTTATTTTCCTGAACTGAACCGCAAGCATTCTTTAGAGCAGGATTTAGCTTACTACTATGGTTATAACTGGCGGGAGCAGATCAAATTATCCCCTGCTGGTGAGACTTATGTAAACCGCATTCGGGAAATTTCCGCTACAGCACCCGAATTGTTGGTTGCACATTCCTATACTCGTTATTTGGGTGACTTGTCTGGTGGACAAATTCTTAAAAACATTGCTGTAACTGCGATGAACCTGGGTGAAGCTGAAGGTACAGCTTTTTATGAATTTGCAGATATTAGCGATGAGAAGGGATTTAAAGCCAAATATCGGCAAAATTTGGATGAAATGCCCATTGATGATGCTACAGGCGATCGCATTGTCGAAGAAGCTAACGACGCTTTTGGTGTAAACATGAAGATGTTCAAAGAGTTAGAAGGTAATTTGATCAAGGCGATCGGTATCATGGTTTATAACACCTTGACTCGTAAGCGGACAAAAGGTAGTACAGAATTGGTGACTGCTGAGTAATTAGGTGACAGGTGACAGGTGACAGGTGACAGTATTAAAAGCCTTTCATTGTCTCGTCTATAATTAACAACCATTGAATTAGGGGTAATTTCCCTGTGATTGTTTTCTGTGGATGAAAGCAAGCGGAGGGAAGTTACCCCTAAATTTTAAAATCATCTATATTAGGACTTACGCACTAGAGAGATTGTGCGTCAGTCCTGTAAAATAAAGTCAGTTCAATTCACCTCACTTTTACTTCTGACTCCTGACTTCTGACTCCTGACTCCTGCTGTAATGAGGTAATTATGGAAAAAACAATTACTATTACTTTCACACCAGAAGGAAATTTAGAACTTCCTCCAGAAATTCGAGAACAATTTGTTAATGGTGAAAAATATGCAGTTAGCTTCACAGAAGATGGTATTTTCTTTAAAAAAGCTCCTAAAATAGATTGGCAGGAATTAAGAAAGAGAAGAGAAGCAGTAAATGATCCTAACCCATTAACAACAGAAGAAATTTGTGAAGTTGTGCGAGAAGTTCGCAGGGGAAATATTCAATTAAACTAAGATAAATTACGCAATCTTATGACTAAAGTAGAATTTACCATTCCCATCCATGCAGTTACAGATACTATCAGACAAGAAGCAGAGATTAAAGCTAAGGAAGCTTATGTGATGACGCTGCTGAAACATGGAGAAATTAGCAGTGGTAAAGCAGGTCAATTATTAGGAATATCTCGATTAGATGTGATTGAATTAATGTCTCAATATGAGATATCTATTTTTGATGATAGTATGAGTTTAGAGGAATTTCAGGCAGAAGTAAATCAGGCAAAAATGAAATATTAACTAATAGCAAAGTTTGTATATTGTCTGATTTGAGGATGACGAAAACCAAGCACAATATCCTGTGTAGGAACACCTGCTGCTATAAAATCATTAGCAATACCTTCTTCTGTATCATCATATTGAATCCAAATTTTATGATCAATCAAATCTACATGAATAGGTGTGGTATGTAGATATTAATCATCATTCCAACCAATATCTAATACTAGATAAAGTCCATGTTCATCATCAAATAAAACTTGGGAGTTATAACCATCAGGTATAGAAGCACGATATTCGGCGATTTCTGTTAATATGCTTTTGATGATGTCTTGATATTTTAATTTTGTATCCATAAGTAATTGACTATTCATTCATATAATTCTTGATCTATATTTTGCGCTAAGCTCCCATTTTCTACTACTCCAATAAACTCAGCTAGTGGATCATTTATGATATTTTTTTCACTGGGTAAAGGAATATTATCACCCGCTTCATAAGCTGTTTCAATCCATAATTCCCGCGCTTCATTGATATTTGTTATTATCTCTTCTAGGGTTTCTCCTTGAGTGAGACATCCGGGTAAGTCTTTGATTTCTGCTACATATCCACCTTGTTCTGCGTCAGGGTAAAGAGTGACAGAATATTTAAGGTTTAAATAGTATTCTAAAGATTGTTTTACAAATTTCATTAATTTACTTATGAAAAATGATATTATATGAGGAGCATTTCTTGAAATTCAGCTTTGCGCGACCAGTATGCTACATTAGACACTTGTTCTAGAAGAGTAATATTTTCAAGTTTCCAAATGTCTATAGTATCGTCAAATAATGAAATAAATTTGTAATTTCTTTCTTGAAGGTAGCTAAGGTCTGACCAAACAGTAAAAACATTATCAGCCCTACTATTACCTGCTGTCACACTTGCTGTACTTAGTACATCAATTAATGATGTGTGTTGGCGATATTCGGTGCAAAAATCTACTTTTCGGGAACGCCCAGAACGTCCTGCAAATTTCTTATTTTGTTCAAAAGGTATTTGTTTGTCTGTTAAAAATTCTGCGACTTCTTCTAGAATTGACTCAAAAGCTCTAGTCTTAAATGTAAACCAAATATCAGAAATTCTAAATGCTGCTTGCGATAAAGTTGTGACAGCAGAAGCTAAGTTTTCATTTCCTTGTATCCTAATTATTAACATTCCTTTGTATTTTTCAACACCATGAGTTAATAGTGTATCTTGAATTAGCGTTTCTTGCTTTTCTGACCTTTTCTCAGATATAGTTTGCATCCGTAGCCAGCGTAAAGTTTCACCTAAATCTGTCAAGATATATTGACCCTTTTTTTCCTTTAGATATATATCAATAACGTCACCATCAGGATAAAGTAATGGGGTACGTATACGGATATAGTCGTTGACCGTTGAACAGGTAAACAACTCTCCAATCGTTCTGGCAATTTCTTGACAAGGGGTTAACATTAAAGGAATAAATCTAGCTGTAATGGCGGTGGATCTTGCATAATTCCATTATGCTTTATTTTTGACTCTAGACAAAACTGTTGCCATACTTTGACTGGATCAGTGACAGGAGCAGTTATATCCGGTGGAACATAAGCTTCTTTATCTCGATACGACTCTTTCCAGCGATGCTTGTGTTTTTCTCCTACTAGGTTTCCATGAGGATTTTTATGATCTTGTCCTAAATCCAAAGCATATATTCTACCAGCAGCCCGATGGATGAGTGCGTAGGTCAGTTTTTCTGTTAGCGGGTTATAACTACCTTTAATAAAAATGGGATAACCAGGATTTGAGGTAAGCTCAACACGAAATTCTACGGTAGGAGAATGGTCTTCATCTTCAATCCATAAAATATCACCATCAATTTGTTTTGTTGTATCATTTATAAATTCCTCAAATTCTGCTTGAGTCAACATCAGTAGCTGAAAAACACAACATAAGTTATTGTGTCATATAAAACACTAAAAAACCTAGTTAACTCCAAATGCGATCGCTATTTTGATTACATTCTCAGCTTAATAAAATTAGTTTAAAATTCCAATATTGGCAATTTTAGGTATAAAAACTAGATTATGGCAAATCCAGAGCATTTAGCAATACTGAAGCAAGGGATAGGGGTTTGGAATAAGTGGATAGAGGAAAATCAGGATGTAATACCTGACCTAAGTAGTGCTGACCTTTGTCAAGCTAACCTGAGAGATGCTGACCTGAGAGACGCTAACCTGAGAGATGCTAACCTGAGAGACGCTAACCTATGTCAAGCTACACTAAGTAACGCAGACCTAAGTAACGCAGACCTAGTTAATGCCAACCTAATAAGGGCTAAGGTGCAATATGCTGACCTAAGTGGGGCTAATCTGAGTGGGGCTGATCTGAGAGGTGCTAGATTAGATACTTCCGACCTAAGTAGGGCTAATCTGAGTGGGGCTAATCTGGGTGGGGCTAATTTAGCCAATTCTCAAGTAATTGGTACAAATTTTGATAATGCAACTTTAACAGGTTGTTCTATCAAAGATTGGCTAATTAGCAGTAAAACAAACTTAGATAAAGTAATTTGCGAATATGTTTATCTTAGTAATACTTCATTCTATAGACAAACACAAAAACGACCCATAAATGGTAATTATGCACCTGGAGAATTTGCCAGTTTATATAAAAAGATTATAGAAACTACAGATTTAATTTTAAGCAAAACTACCGAAATTGAGAATACTGTTAATAAGCCAGAAAAAAATATTGATGTAGATAATACTTCTAATAACCAAGGAGTTAAATTTTATTCAAACTCAACAATTCACACTTGGGAAAACCTACGTTTCCGCTCAAAAACAGAAATCAAAATTGCTGAAGCATTAGACAGAACTGGAGTTTTATTTGTCCCCAACTCATTAGCAAGACTCACCACATCCAAAGGTAGAGAAAATAAAGAAGCTGATTTTCTTATTTGTTATAACGGTAAATGGGGAGTTTTAGAAGTTGATGGACAATTTCACACCGCAGAACGCAGAGTAGAAGAACAAGAAAGAGAACGCATTTTCAAGAAAAACGGTATCAAAGTTGTAGAAAGATTTGATGCCCAAAGATGTTATAACAATCCTGATGAAGTAGTGCAGGAATTTTTCAAGATGATAGAAATTGGATATTCTTAATACTTCCTTCTTCCTTCTTCTCTTCTTCCTTCGTGTCCTTCGTGCCTTCGTGGTTCAATAAAATAAGATCATAAAATAAGATCCCCGACTTCTGAGATTAATTGACAATTTATTGACAAGTTGAAAAAAGAAGTCGGGGATCTGGGTCTGGCGATATATGGTAAAATCAAATAACAAAACAACACACCAAACATGGCAACAAAAATCCCCGTTACAGTCATCACAGGCTTTTTAGGAAGCGGTAAAACCAGCCTCATCCGTCACCTACTGCAAAACAACGAAGGACGACGCATAGCAGTATTAGTTAACGAATTTGGCGAACTTGGAATAGATGGAGAATTATTAAAATCCTGCCAAATTTGCCCCGAAGATGAAATACAAGAAAATCCAGAAAATACTAATATATTTGAACTGACAAACGGCTGTTTATGCTGCACCGTGCAAGAGGAATTTTACCCCACAATGCGGGAATTAATCAAACGCCGTGATAGTATTGATTGTATTGTTATTGAAACCTCTGGTTTAGCATTACCAAAACCCTTAGTTAAAGCCTTTCGTTGGCAAGAAATCCGCAATGCTGCTACAGTAGATGCAGTAATTACAGTGGTAGATTGTGCTGCTGTTGCTGCGGGAACTTTTGCAAGTGATTTAGAAGCGATCGCCGCACAAAGACAAGAAGATGATAGTCTAGAACATGAAACACCGTTACAAGAATTGTTTGAAGATCAGCTTGCTTGTGCAGATTTAGTGATTTTGAATAAAACCGATTTAGTTGATGATCAGCAAAAATCCCAAGTAGTAGAATTAGTCAAAAATGAATTACCTAGAGAAGTGAAAATAGTTTCTAGTGATTATGGTAAACTTGACCCATCTATATTATTAGGATTTGAATCCGCAGTTGAAGATAATTTAGATTCTCGTCCTAGTCATCACGACACAGAAGAAGACCATGATCACGATGATGAAATAAATTCAACTCACGTCATTTTAAATCGTACCTTTGACCCGGAAAAACTGCAAGAAACATTAAAGAAACTTGCAGAACAACAAGAAATTTACAGAATTAAAGGATTTGTCGCAGTTGCTAATAAACCCATGCGGTTAGTGATGCAAGGTGTAGGAACAAGATTTGAAAAATTTTATGATCGTCCTTGGAAACCAGAAGAAGCAAAACAAACCCGTTTAGTTTTTATCGGTCGTGATTTACAATCATCAGAAATAGAATCTCAATTAGTAGCTTTGTAAGATATAGAAGGATTCAGGAGTCAGGAGTCAGGAAATCAAGGAGTCTGTAGGTTTTTAATCACCCATTCCCAATTCCCAATTCCCAATTCCCAATTCCCAATTCCCAATTCCCAATTCCCAATTCCCCATTCCCCATTCCCCATTCCCTAATATATGAATATCACCGATTTATTCAATATCGCCAATTTGTTTGTTTTACCCTTTTGGGCTGTAATGATTTTGTTACCTAACTGGAAAGTCACCCGCAAGGTAATGGAATCTTATCTACCTTTTGTGGTTTTAGCCGCTGCTTATGTGTATTTATTTGTCAGTAGTATTACCCCAGAAAATGCTGCTGCTTTATCAAATCCTCAGTTAGCAGATATAGCCAAATTTTTTGCAGATGAAAAAGCTGCTGCTACAGGTTGGATTCATTTTCTGGTGATGGATTTATTTGTAGGAAGATGGATTTATTGGGAAGGTCAAAAAACCGGAGTTTGGACAATTCACTCTTTAGCTTTGTGTTTATTTGCAGGTCCAATGGGTGTACTTTCTCATATTTTCACAGCTTGGATTTTTAAAGCTTTTTCTAAAGGTGAAAGTGTGACAGTAGAAGAAAAAGCTGCTGTTAATTAGATGCAAAATTGAGAATTGATAAAAATGTAGGGGTTTAGCATTGCTAAACCCCTACAATATCTACCATGATATTTAATTCTACTATGCAGCGTGCGCTGTTTGGTAATTAGCATCTAACCAACAACGTGGTAATTTTTCCCCTGATGGGAAAACCAAATCTTCCTTTTGATAGGTGTCTGTTTCCTGTTCTTCTTGTCCTTCTTGATCTTTAGCGTGTACAATCTCACTATTAGGATCAATTAATTCTTGAAAATCAACAATTTTGACTAAATCCCGACTATTTTTGATTTGTAAAAACATACCAAAAATCCTCCTTTAATTATGTTATTTAGTATTGAAGGATGTGTGAATTTACAACCGATAATAACGTCAATTAACAGGTAAATCAAGTCAATTTTACTTCTGACTCCTGTACGGGCGAAGTAGGGGCGAAGTAGGGGCGAAGCATTCGGAAAATAACCTGTGATAAAAATTGATAATTTATCGGCCGAATGCTTCGCCCTTACAGGAAAATAACCTGTGATAAAAATTGATAATTTATCGGCCGAATGCTTCGCCATTACAGGAAAATAACCTGTGATAAAAATTGATAATTTATCGGCCGAATGCTTCGCCATTAAGACTCCTGACTCCTGACTCCTGAATAACTTAAACTTCCCGTTGATATTTTTCCAATATATCAACCAAGCTTACTTGACATTGCAGCGGCAATAAATCAATCAAAGGTAGTTCTTTTCTCCCACCACCAATTTTCACAGGGATGGATGCTAATAATTGTAAAACTCTGTCTTCATTGACATTTCTATCAACAATTAAAGGATATAATTTTTCAGCAACGACGGTATGAAGTTTGGCATCAGATAGGTAAAGATGCCATTTAGCAATATCTATATAGACATTTTCGCCTATTTCTGCTGCTAGGGCTTCTAGTATTTCTGTGGTAGGAGTTGTAGCCATAAAATAACCTCATTACAAAACAAGGGCGCAGATTTTTAGTTGATTTCAGCTTATTTCATATTATGGCGCAATTAGCTAGACTGTATCTACTACCATCGGTGACAACGCCCCAGCATTAGCAGTCAGTCTTCAGGTTGATGAGGGTGGAGTTTCTGAGTAATTAGCGATCGCACTAATATAAATGAAATGCAGCAATATTACCCCTACCCAACCTAGAGTTAATGGTGTCAACCATTCCCAGGATGTAGATTTCAAGATGTGGAAAAACCACAACCCAGAATTAACAGTAGCAGCAACAGCTACATGAAAAGCAAAATTCATCCGATCATCTAACTTACGGAACTCTGGATCTTTACGATCTGGTTTGCGTGGCCAACGAGGAGGCATAAATAATTAATATTTGTGAATTTGTGAATTTGTTACAGATGTTAACACATTCTCGTTATTATTGGTGACTGGTGATTGGGTACTGGTGACTGGTGACTGGTGACTGGGTAATCTATGTTATTTTTTCCAATTAGCAATTAGCAATTACCAATTACCCAATCCAAAATTTAAAATCCAAAATCTAAAATTGCTGATAATTTCCAGATTTTCCACCTGTCTTACTGACTAAACTAATAGATTCAATTTGAATCGACTTTTCCAGAGCTTTAGCCATATCATATAAGGTAAGAGCAGCAACAGAAACCGCTGTTAAAGCTTCCATTTCTACACCAGTTTCCGCCTTGGTTTTGACTGTGGCATAAATTTGATAACCGGGTAGTTGTGCATCTGGTGTGATATCAACAGTAATCTTTTGCAAAGGTAAGGGATGACAAAGGGGAATTAAATTAGCTGTTTGTTTAGCAGCCATAATACCCGCTAACCTAGCAGTTGCCACAACATCCCCTTTAGGAGTATTCCCCGCTTCAATAGCTGCTAACGTTTCTGGGAGCATTCGCACTTTAGCAGTAGCCACAGCTTCCCGCACAGTGGCGACTTTCCCAGACACATCAACCATTTGCGCCTCTCCCTGGGGGGTGAGATGAGAAAGTTGAGAAATATTTTGAGAATTATGGGAAGAATTTGAAAAAACCTCTTGCGTCATTTGGGAAGTGTGTGTTATTATAAGATTCATTGGTTAAGGGCGTGTAGCTCAGTGGACTAGAGCACGTGGCTACGGACCACGGTGTCGGGGGTTCGAATCCCTCCTCGCCCGTTAAATAACAATCATCGCACAAACTCGGTAAGTGGGTTTGTGCAATTTTTTTAGGTGACTAGTGATTGGTGACTGGGGAATAGGTTTCAATAATGGACAATTAACAATGAACAATTGACAATTACTTCTCCGTTCAAGGAAGAGGATTGAGAAAGCGGAATTTTTGGCTTTTTCCCCATGAAAGAGGAGGTTTTAAACCGTATGGCTAACGCTCACGGCGGAAGCCTTGAATGAAACAATTATCAATTGTCAATTATCAATTATCAATTGATAACTACACCCTGCTTTTTAAAGCATAGGCATCTTCACCACGGCCAAGGGCAAAGCGGAAAGATTTGGTAACACTTTTACTCGACTGTGTAATAAAAATCAGCACAGCCAGTAAAGTTAAGCCCATAGCAAAACCAAACATACTGCGATAGCCGATTTGTTGGGCAATAGAACCTACAACTGGACCGGCTATAGCTAGTCCTACATCAAATCCCATTAAAGACACGCCAAAAATTCGCCCTCTTTCATGGGGTAAGGCTCTATCTGTCATCATTGCAGAAATCATGGGAATAGCAGTTCCAGAAGCCGCACCTTCAACAACTGCACCTATTAAAAATGTTAAGGCGCTGTTTGCTTGCCAAATAAATAACAGTGCCATAGTAAAAGAAATCAAACTCAAAGTAACAAATAAACCGCGTCCATATTTGTCAGAAGCCCGCCCTGCAAATAATCTGACACTAAAACTGGATATGGCAGCGGCGGTAAAAAACAACCCTGCATTTAAATCTACTCCTGTTGATTTCACGTACAAGGCAATAAAGGTATGTATTGTCCCTAACGATAAACCAATCAGTAACAAAACTATAGCAGGTACACGGACGCGGGGACTGGTAATAAGTTGCCAAAATTTATCTTCTGTAAAGTCTTTAGGTTTTTCAATCACAGGTGGATTAACAACGGGTAAAAGACAGAGTAAGCCCAAAAAACCTAAAGTTGTAGATGCGATAAATAAAGGTGTGTAGCCTACTGTGGCTTGTAAATATCCCCCTAAAGCTGGACCTAGTGCCATACCGATGGGATTAACTAAACTCATATAACCAATGATTTCGCCCCGACGGTGTTCTGGTGCTAAGTCTCCCACTAAGGCAATAAAACCAGTACCAAAGGCAGCAATACTGATACCATGAAAGGCACGAATTACCATTAATAAGGGTAGTGATTTTACTGCTAAATACCCCAAAGGTGCGATCGCTGCTACTGCCAACCCAATCAGTAACACAATTTTTCTACCCTGACGGTCTGCTAAAATCCCCAATTGGGGACGAAATACCAACATCCCGATGGCAAAACAGCCCATGACAATGCCAATTTGTTGTTTTGTTGCCCCTAGAGATTCTATATATAAAGGTAATGTTGGCAACAAAGAAGCTAAAGCCGACCAGAATAATAAACCTGCTGCAAATAATATTAGTAGGTTGCGCCGCAAATTAGCGTCAATAGTCTCAAAATTTTTCACGGCAGATGCAATGTAATATTTAGTAATTTTATATTTCTATTGTTACGTTACTTAACATTTTTTGCCACTACTTCCCGCACTCGATATATTGGCCTTCCCTGAGATTCGTGGTAAGTACGCATTAATAATTCTGCTAACAAACCAAAGCAGAATAACTGTACACCAGTAACTAACAATAAAACCGCTAAAATTAATAAAGGACGATTACCAATATCTGCACCAAAAGCCAGTTTCAGGAAAGTTAAATAAATTCCTAGTCCGCCACCTGTAACCATTGACAACAAGCCAAACAACCCAAAAACGTGCATAGGACGGGTGAGGAATTTTTTCATAAAAAGAATTGTTAATAAATCCATCAACACCCGAAAAGTCCGAGAAATGCCATATTTACTTTTACCAAAGCGTCGCGCATGATGACGCACAGGCATTTCGGTGATTCTTGCCCCTTCTATATAAGCTAAAGCTGGTAAAAATCGGTGTAGTTCTCCGTAAAGGTTCATATCTGCAACTAATTCTGCACGATAGGCTTTGAGAGAACAACCATAGTCGTGAATATAGACGCTAGTGGTACGACGAATTAACCAATTAGCAATTTTTGAAGGAAGTAACCGATTTATTGCCCCATCTTGACGATTTTTGCGCCAACCACTCACCAAATCATAACCCTCATCTAATTTTGCTAATAACATGGGGATATCAGCCGGATCATTTTGTAAATCAGCATCTAAGGTAATAATTGCTTTACCCGTAGCATAATTAAAACCCGCAGACATAGCCGCAGTCTGACCGTAATTACGCCGCAAAATCACCGCTTTTAAATCAGTGCGAATTTGTGCTTGTTCCTTGAGAAATTCTGGTGAACCATCCGTAGAACCATCATCTACACAGATAATTTCATAACTTAACTCACTAGCTGTTAAAGTTGTAGAAATGGATTCTAGTAATAAAGGCAAACTTTCTACTTCATCCTTAATCGGTACAACTACGGATACATCAGGTAATTGGGGATGGGTGATAGGTGATGGGTGATGGGTGATGGGTAGTTGGTAATTGGTCATTGCTGATAGGCGATCGCTGATGGTTGATTTTAACAAAAAATTGGGTTTATCTCGTTCCCAGTCCAATCTTGCGTAAGTCCTATAAATAATTATCAATTGTCAATTATCAATTATCAATTGACTAACATAGCTTTTCACAACTCTACCAGCACCCCGTAATTGTTTATAGTATGACTGACTAACTTTATCTCCTTGTTCCGAAAGTTGATCAATTCCTATTCCATTGTGTCCTTGTTCTTTTCCTGAACTGTGAATATAATAACCATCACCTAAATATAAACCTACATGAGTTGCTTTTTGCGGAGTTCCAAAAAAGATTAAATCCCCTGGTTCGATATCATTAATATTAATCGGTTGGGTAAAAGCTTCTTGTTGATAAGCGTCTCTTGGCAACCACACACCCACAGATACAAAAGCAGCTTGCATTAAACCAGAACAATCATAATTGGGTCCTACTGTTCCACCCCACAAATAATAATTATTTTGCTGCATTGCTTGTTGAGTAAATTCAATTACCTCTGGGAGTAGTTTTTTAATTTCTGATTCAGTAAAAAATGCAGGTTCGTAGGGTGTGGTAGCAGGTTGTAATAATGACAAATCATTAACAGCAACCCATCCCGGATAATCATCTTCGCATAAACAAACTTGAACTGCTGTATCTTGATGATTTGATGTAATGCGTAAATTGCGACCAGCAGCAGCTTGAGTTGCTAACCGGACGCATTCAGGAGCATCATATAAATTGAGGTCAGCTAGACATTGATATTCGTTTGTTGGGGAATGGGGAATTAGTAAATTTAAATTTAAAGACATATTTTTGTCAGAATCAGGACACCTTTCGGGAAGTCAAAAGTCAAAAGTCAGAATTTTGTGATCAGAATCAGGATTTAAAGGATTATATCATGTTTGGTTTTAAAAAGAGTATTCTATTTGTAGATTAGAGTAAGTGGATAAACCCAACATTCCGAGAATTTAATCAAATTTATGTAATTGGCCATTCAGGAATGATCTGATCAATTTCTGTCATAATCTTTAATGTTTCTGTTAAAGCAACTACTATTTTTTGATAATGCAGAATATCATCAAAGGATAAACTTCTATTCGCTTTTTTGCGGTATTTTAACCCACTTGTGATGACTACCTTTCTGTGACACTAATTCAAACCCGTAATTTTTTAAGATAGTTTCAACTTCATCTGCATTCATTCTGCGGATACGAGTCATGTTACTAAAACCTCTCGCATGACTGCTCCTGGTTTTAATGTAATTGTGTCAGGTTCTAGATAAAGTGCGATCGCTTGACGAATATTTTCTAAAGCTTCTGCTTCTGTTTCACCTGCGGAAACACAACCAGGTAATTCTGGACACCAAACCGCCCAATCTCCGGTTTCATGATCGGGTTCTAAAATAACACGCCATTTCATATTTTTTCCTTCTGGGAATATTTAATCATAAAACAAATAGCGACTCCCTGCTGAATATCAAATACAGAAATTATGATAAAACTTGATCGTTAGCTCACCTCAAACAGAGAACGTGATAGTTTTTAACCGCATTTTACCATCAACATACCAGCGAAATTCTAGGTAATTTGTTAAAATAAAATTTGCCCCAATATGGGATTCTCGATATCGTTCTAATTGTTCTGTTTTTTCAATGTTTGCTAAATCTACACCTACATCTTTCGCTTCTACATAGCCTATTAATAAATCTCGTTTTCTGATGGTGAAATCAGGAATACCGGCTTTATTACCTTTTTCTTCTATGGTGGCTTCAATTTGTGCTGATGGTTGATCAAGTAAGCTTTTTAAAGCAGGGTAATGGGTGCGTTCACTACAACGTTGTAAGTTTTTTTGTAGGGATTGTAAATAATTTTCAAAGTTCATTATAAAATTCATTATAAAATTCATTTTTTTGATTTTGATAGATGGATAATTTATTGTTGTTAGCGAATTTTAAGCGAAAAAAGGGCAAAGGTAAACTTGTAACCTTTACCCGGAATTTAGACTTTATTTTTTCACCTCTGTTAACCAAGTTTCTAAATCAGCTAAACTGGTAAAATCTAACAATGCTTCGCTCAAATCTTCTAGTACAGATAACGGTAAATCAAAAATTTCAGCACGTCTTTCTGCTGATAATTCTCCAAACCGCTTAGTCAAAAGTCGGATCACTAAATTAATTGTTGCTTGTTCTGCACCTTCTTCTCTTCCTTCTTCTTTTATGTCTCGATAAAGTCTAGTTTCTTTGAGGGTTATTCCTAACATAGCTTCAGCCTCGCTACGGGTTAAGTTTTCAAATTTGTACGAGATGATCGTGGTGATCATTTCTATTATGACTTGATTTGATGGTGTTGGTATTTCTTGTTTAGTTCTTGTTAACAAATACCTTGCTGCTGCTGGTGCTTGACTTTCTTCTAAGGTTGTCAGTACCATCAATCCTACCCATACAGGTAATTGCTGAATATCTCCCAATTCATCTAAATATATACGATGAACTTGTTCACCATTCAATAGTGTACGATGAGGGTAAATATCGCTTTGTTCTGTGTTACGAGATGGGTAAATTATTACTGCTTGCCAATCACTAAATCTATCACGGTTGCGATAGAAATATAATGCAGATTCAGCAAATACTCTTTCATAGAGTTTTTCATCTTTCTGAAATTGCACCTCGCAGAAATAAACAGCACCCGGATTTTCGGTTTCAGGTGGTAAAAATACACCATCAATTTCAAATTTCGGTTCTTTGACTGCTACAGAATCAAATATATATTCGTCTGCATTTGCAGGTGGATTGTCTAAAAGCTGAAATAACAGCGATGGATATTGTTAAAAGAGTTTATAAAAAATGGAATCACGCCGCATGAATTATAATTTGTTGCACATAATAATTAGTATACAATTAATGTTAGAATAAATAAAGAAATTCACATTTTGATATTTTCAAGGAATTATTCGCAAATGGTTTTCTTCAATCACAACGAACAACTAGAAAATCTCGGTAATGAAATCTTAGAATCTACTTTTTCTAATTTTCCTAATTTAAACCGTGATCAAATTGCTTTAACTTGGGTTGTTTATGATCCTCCAATTCCTGTAAATACTGGTGGCGCTTTGACTCCTGACGCTTTTTGGGGTCATGGTGTGAGAGGTTTTAATTATCGTGGTGGAGAACGTATTTATCCTGCAAGTGTTGTCAAATTATTCTATTTAGTTGCTGTTCATGAATGGTTAGAAAAAGGCATGACTAACACCTCTAAGGAATTAGAACGGGCGTTAAGTGATATGATTATTGAATCCAGCAATGATGCTACCAGTTTAATAGTTGATATTCTCAGCGGTACTACTTCAGGACCAGAATTACCTATAGGACCTTTTGAAACTTGGAAATATCAACGCCAAATTATTAACCGTTATTATCAATCTTTGGGTTGGGAAGAAATGACAAATATTAATGTTTGTCAAAAAACTTGGGGTGATGGTCCTTTTGGTAGAGAAAGGGCGTTTTATGGGGAAATGTTTGAAAATAGAAATATGTTAACAACTAATGCCACTGCCAGGTTATTACATAGTATCGTGGGAGGGGTGGCGGTTTCCAGTGGGCGATCGCAACAAATGATGTCTTTACTCAAACGCAGTCTTAACCCTGATGAGTTACCCCAAGATGTGGAAGAAGACCAAGTTACAGGCTTTTTAGGCGGTGGTTTACCCCAAAATAGTCAAATCTGGTCAAAAGCCGGTTGGACAAGTTCTGTGCGCCATGATGCGGCTTATATTGAATTACCAGAACAGCGTCCTTATTTGTTAATAGTATTTACCGAAGGAAAAGCACAAGCTAAGAGTCGGGAAATTTTACCTTTTGTTTCAGGAAAAATTGCCGAAGCAGTTAGCAATTTATAAACATGAAATACATGGTGCGTTAAATGTTCTTAACGCACTCTAATAGATGAGTGATATTATCAGATGTTGTGTGTGAAAATATCGCTTTTAAATTTAATTTAAAATTTAATCCGTCGATAAATTTCTTTCATGGGAAGTTCTATATTTAAACTGTGCAGAAAAACTGACTGATCAATATGATCATTAGCTTTCAATTGCCAAAGATGGTTATTTTCTTCTTCCTGTTTATAATACTGCTCAATATAAGCTTCAGCTTGACTAACCAGTACATATTCACAAAAACTAGGAAGAGAACGATATTTTCTGAATTTATTCCCTCTATCATAACCTTCTGTTGAAGGTGAAAGAACTTCAATAATTAGGAGAGGATTGAGAATTTCATCCGTGCGATTATTATTAAACTCTGGTTCACCATTAATTACCATAACATCAGCATAGGTTCCATGATTAAAATTAGGAATCCAAACCCGCAAATCACCACCATAAAAACGAAAATCAGTATCTCTGAGCAAAAATCCCAAATAAATTAAAATATTACTAGCGATCGCACTATGAATTTCTGAACCTCCAGGCATAACAATAATCTCCCCATCGCGGTATTCGTGGCGTTCTTTAGCGATTTCCTCCATCTCTCTATACTCATTTGGAGTAAAGTGAGTTTTTGTGATCTCTGGGGTAATAATCGGCGGGTTGATATTAGCAATAACCATCATCTCACCTCCTGAATAATTAGAACTGAAACCATTATAACTTACAGCATCAGTCAGAATTTTAGACTGCATGAATATCTACACAAGGTTCACCTTGACAATGATTAACTTCCACAGCAACATGAGCAAGAGAAGGAATATCTTTGAGGAGATTTTTATAATATTCCGGTGTTTGTGGATAATGGGTAACTAAAGAAATTGTAGCAGCTAAATGATGCTGACCCACATACCAAATATGCAAATCTGTAACCTTATTATCAGCATTTTCTTCTATAGCATTAACAATAGCTAATTTGATTTGTTTATCACCTGATCCATCTAATAAAATTAAACCCGTATCACGCACCAAACCATAAGACCATTTAGCAATTACCGCAGCACCCACAAATCCCATTGCTGCATCCATCCACACCCAACCCAAAAATTTACCAGCAAATAAAGCAATAATCGCAAACACAGAAGTTAGTGCATCTGCCAAAACATGAATATAAGCAGCACGCAAATTATGATCTTGATGTTCATGATGATGATGTTCATGATGTTCATAATGATGATGTTCATGATGTTCATGATGATGATGTTCATGATGTTCATGATGATGATTATCTTGCAATAAAAAAGCACTGGCGATATTCACAACCAAGCCAATAATAGCCACACCAATTGCTTCATTAAAGTGAATATTTTGCGGTTCAAAAAACCGCCCCAGTGATTCCATTCCCATCACAAAAGCGATCACTGCCAACGCTACAGCACTAGCGAAACCACCCAAAACACTAACCTTTCCTGTGCCAAAAGTATACTTGGGATTATTGGCATTATTGCGTGCATATTGATAAGCAAAAATCGTAATTCCAAAAGCTGCAACATGAGTGGCCATGTGCCAACCATCAGCAAGCAAAGCCATCGAACCAAAAAACGTTCCTGCGGCAATTTCCGCAACCATTGTTAATGCCGTCAGCAGCATCACAATTTTAGTATTTTTTTCTGCCTGATTTTGATCTACAGAAAAATCGTGAGAATGCTGCCATTGTTCAAGGGTATGAATATGCACGGATTTTTTACACTCCTTGTAATAGGGGACTGGTGACTGGTGACTGGTGACTGGGTAGTAATTGATAATTACCAATTACCAATTACCAATTACCAGCCACAACTAGAAGTTGCATGATTTTGGATTAATGTCCTAATTTTGAGTTTAAAAATCCCTCGCAAATTCTGTCAAGAACTTCAAGGCTTTCAAAATATAATTAGCGCAATCTCTGGGTGAAGTGTTGTAAAATTGAGGCCATGCTAAACCTTTATCTTCATCATAGCGATCGCCCCGTTCAGGATTTTTTTCTAACCACGCTAACCGCACTGCGTGACCAATTAACACATCTAATACTATATAATCTTGAATTTGTAAATTAGGGTTATTCGCAGCTATAGCTCCTAACTCCATCAACGCTTCCACATTTACTTGGCGATATTCTGGCGCTTCAATTTTATTGAGTAAATGTTCAATTCTCAAGGCAAAATTTCTTTCACCCGCAGTCATTTCCGAAATCATCACCTCACTTTCTAAACGATTCCGTCTTTCCAACTTATCGCCAATCACCAAACCTTTACAATGGTGCATTAACAACCAAACTTGTTTAAAAAAGTCCTTGGGAACTCGATTTATTGCCCCTTCCGCTTGACGAAATCTCCGCCAATTTTCTGGAGTCACGGCAATTTCATCTTCACTAATTACAGGTTGCACTACCCAAGCAATATCACTTTCTTTTTGCTTAATATGCAGTGATTCTTGTTGACGTAATAAACCACTCACCCCACTATAACTTGTTAAAACTTTTTCCAAACGCAGTTTCACTTCATAAGGTGAAAGCTGCATCAGGTGATCATAAGCTTCGTCTTGGGTCACACCTAATTCTTGAGCTAATTCGCTAGTAATTAACAGAATTAAATAACCAACCCTCAGTGTTAAAAGTCCTTTAAATAATTCTGGTTCTGTTTTGATTAACACACCTAAATAAATGAGAATTTCTTGAGTTAAAACCCTGTCTCTGATATCTTCCCGACAGAAATTATTAATTTTCTCGGCAATTTCATGATGTGATTTTGGTACAATTATTAACGAAGCTTCACTATAAGCCCTACCTACAGCAATTTGTTTACCTCTTACCAAAATACTTGTCACCGCATCCGATAAACCAATATCCACCATTTGCCGTAAACCAGCAGCACGACGCACCACCGCCCACAAACCTAAATAACCTGCTTTAGTGTAAACTTCATCCAATAAATCACCCACTGTCACACTATAACCATCTTCACCATAACCAGTATCAAAATCCAAACCCTTTAACCGATTTAAAGTTTGCAGTAATTCAATTTGTTCATAGATATTTTCTGAGGAACGTAAATAACTTAGTAACAAATCTAAGTTAGTTTCACATTCCATTTGAAATTCTTGAGTATGTCCCAACCGCCAATTTTTCTCAGGCTGAGAAACCAAGTAATAACAACGTAATCTCGCATTTTTAACTGGAGGACAGAATAATTCTATATCTGTAATAAAATCAATTCTTTGAATTGCCCCAGTCAACATTAATTGATTTAACTTGCCTAATTTTACCTGCACACCACCGCAAACACCATTTTTCAGTTCTTGCATTAATGCTAATAATGCATCTGAACCTGTTTCTAGCATCGTGCGAGTAATCATCAATGTCAAAATAGGACGACCTAAATCACTCCAATATTTTTGGATATAAGCCAATTCACCTCTAATTTGATCCAACAGAAAATGATAATCTAGCGTTAAATAAAACTGCTGTGCATCTAAGAAAGCAGGTAAAAATACAACAGTTTGATTTTGAATTTTAAATATTCTGGAAGTTGTCAAACTCCGCAACCTTCGCACCGGACGACCTGTTAAACCTAATTGATCATTGCGCCCAATTTGCGTATAAATTTCTGATAATTCCCCAGCTTGTCTCACTTGAATGGGTTCTACTTGGTTGGGTGTTTGACTTTCAATGCCATATACTTCTAATTGTGCTTGCACTTCTTCATTTTCTGCCAATAAAGCAATTTGTATCATTGCTTCCCGTTTTTTACCCACGCACAAATGTCTACCCAAGGGATCAATATCACCTACTGCGATTAAACCTTCACTCAACATTTGCCCCAGAAAATACAAACTTTGCGCCCAAACTAAGGGGATATTTTCATTAGGTAATCTTGTTTGGGAATGGGGATTTAATTTCTCCGCTTCAATCTTTTCCTCTGGTACATAATACAATTCTGGTAATAACTGGAAACCATCTCTTTCTACCAGTAATGCTGCTAACAATTCTTGGTATTTTTGCACTTGTTCCTGGTCTTGACGAAAAATACCATCAAGCACTAAATAAGTGAAAAATAGCGGCCATTCACATTCAATATCCTCAAATTGTTTCAGTTCCCAAGGTTCATAATGTAACCGATGAGTATCTTCTAAAATTGTTTGATGTCCATCTCTGAGGAAGCGTTTACAGCCATATTTACCAGCTAATTTATTAATAATTTCCTTATATGTGCGTTCCCTCAGTTGTGCATCTTCAACAGCAAAAGCAGGATAGCTAATAATACTCAATAATGCAGCATCAACTTCTTTAGATGCAGACTCTCTTGGTAATAAAGATTCTAAAGTAATTCTCGCTCTAGAAATTTCATCTGGTAAAACATGAATTACTGATGCTTGACTACCATGCACACCAAATAAATTCAGTCCATTGATAGCTTCTAGTGCAGCTTTTGCCATTCCCAGAGAACTAGCATTTAATTCTGCCTTACCATGATTAATTTTATTACCTCGCTCCCAAATTCCATAATCTGGTGTGCGGTAAGCTCTACCAATGTAATAAACTAAATTTTGGACAAAGTTAACTTCATCCAAGGTAAAAATAATTGATAAACCTGCTGCTGTCATTTCTGCCAACATCAGCAAATATATAGATGTGGCATCTAGTTGTAAATGTCCCCATTCATCATCACCAACAACAATATCACCAGTAGCTGTGTTGTATTTGGCATGCAGTCCATCTAACAAAGATTGGGTATGTTTAAATTTTTCAACTTTATGCGCCTGTCGCATCATAGCGAAGAGCAAACCACGCATTAATTTAACAACACTATATTCAAGTTCGTAAGTACGTCCTTGATCATTATCTATTTTTCGGTATGCCAGTGCTAAACCCCAAACTGCCAAAATGCTATAAACATTGTCTCGCACCCAAGCATCAGTATAATCACCATGAGCGGTAATTGCGGTACTCGCAGGTAACAAACCCGTGATAGGATTTTGACGAGCGAGAATAATGGTTTTGATTTGTTGGTAGTAGTAATCTAAGCGAGTTGGCAGTTCTGTGGGTGTTTTCATAAGTAGGTAGGCATTAAAAATTGTCGTTATGGCAAGGCAGGAGGCAGAAGGCAGGAGGCAGAAGGGAATAGGTTTTTAGCAATTTTACATTTTTGTACTTGCTTGTTTTTTTTGTACCGACTTACTTAGTTTGTCAGTAAAGTTATAAATCAATTATACTCTGTAACTGTGACGTAAATTTCTCTTCCCAAGCAATCAATTAACTGGCAAATCATGAGGTAATTACATATCATAACCAGTTGTTATTTATATATGATTTTTTGGGTAACTAAATTGTGCTTTCAGTAAGTATATCTAATAATTTCCACTGACAACATTATTTGCTAACTTGTTCAAATCTTCATGATATTTACCGCTATTTTTCCCAAATTTAAGCTTTTCTTTGGTATTATAAAGTAAAGAGAAAAAAATACTCAATCAAGGCAATGCAAACTACAAACAACTTAAAAAACATCTTTCTATTATAGAGATCAACTGCCTTGAAGACCAGAAAAATTTGTAACAGACAAGAGAGGATATGTTATGTGTTTACGTTACAATGAAAACCACTCTCCTTTGCTCAAAGTAGTTTACTCCCAAGTAAAAGTTAATGGCAAAACTGAATTAGTACCCCTAGAACTATATGCTGATGGTTCGCTTAAACGCGGTAAGTCTTAAATCAAAATCAAACAAGAGTATTCCAGTACCGATGATCATATATTGCCCCAAGGTTATTTTTCCCAAGTGAATAATTAATTTATGGATATAGAGCCTGTTTTTTTGCAATTGCTAACCCCCCTGACATTTTCCGTTTGGGGGGTTTAAATTTGTTTGGGGGTGTAGGGGAGAATAATAACCCACCAATCACCAATTACCAATCACCAATTACCAATCACCAATTACCAATCACCAATTACCAATCACCAATTACCAATTACCAATGACAAATTTACAGTTCCTAATGGATGCCGAAAACGATATCATAAAAGGCATCACTTCAGACATCACAGACTGAACGCGCCATGAAAGTAGAAACTATTCGCACGACGTTAACGATCCCGAAAGAATTGTTAGAAGCGACTGATAAAGCTGTGTTAGAGGGGAAAGCCAAAAGTAGAAATGAGTTTGTGGTGCAAGCCTTGAAGCGAGAACTAGCAGCACAAAGGCGAGCCGAAATTGATGCCGCTTTAGCGGAAATGACCAGAGATCCAGATTATCAAGCAGAAGTTTTAAGAATGGAGGCGGAATTTGCTACGGCTCAATGGGAGGCGTTGCAGCTAGGGGAATCTCCACGATGAGAAGGGGTGAAGTGTACGATGCGCGTCTAGAAATGACTGAAGGTTCAGAACAAGGAGGAACTCGCCCCGTAATTATTGTCAGTCGTGACGTAATTAATTTATCTAGCCCAGTTGTTTTGGCAGTACCTTGCACGACTTATCAAACCGGCAAGCGGGTTTACCCCACTCAAGTTTTAATTTTAGCACCAGATGGCGGACTGAGAAAAGACTCGATCGCAATGGCAGATCAGGTGCGGGTATTATCTAAAACGCGCTTTTTGCGATTACGAGGTGTACTTTCTGACGCAGTAATGGCACATCTAGCACAGGCTTTATTAATCGCTTTGGATCTACCAGGGGAAGTAGATATAGCAGGTGACAGGTGACAGGTGACAGCAAGAAGGGAATAAATAGGGAGTGAAGAAGATTTTAGATTGGAGATAACAAAAACAATCCAAAATCCAAAATCCAAAATCCAAAATAAAAAAGTCCTGCCTCCTGTTGCCATAAAATATGTGGAGACACGAATTTAATCATGTCCCCACATAAAGCTTTGTATGTGTTTGTATGAGCTGTAAAATCAGCGACGTTTGGCAGTGCTGCGTTTAAGTTCACGGGTTTCGTCTTCTCGACGACGGCGATCGCGCCAATCTGCCAAGGTTAAATAGACTACACCACCTGTAACTCCTACCAGCAGCACTAGGGCAACTATAGCCAAAATACTCAGTAATGGACTTTCCACGATTCCTCTAGAGTCCGTTCCGTCCCCAGACTACCATAGAAATCGACCAAGTGAACACAACCAGAAGTGATACCCAACCTAGTGTCAAAATCATAGTTCTACTTTTCAAATAATTGCAAAAGGTTTCTAATGTTTATCATACCGGGAAAAGGCGGTAGATTGTTCATTGGTGTTTACAGAAGGCTGGCCAGGTTTATGGAACTCATGCAAGAAAGGTTAGAATCTGTCAAAGCAGGTGTTATTGGTAGTTTATCCGTTGGTTCTGCTTTCTTAGTTACGACTGTTGTTAATGGGTTGTTGCTAAAGCAGTATTTTCCTATACTGAATATTCATCAAGGTTCGTCAATTGATTTACAAATAATTAATTTACAAATTTCACAAATTTCACAAATTTCACAAATAATTAATTCACCAATTAATTTACAATTTATACTTAGTGCTGTAATTGCAGGTTTTTCTGGTTTTCTATTTGGTGTCACCTATCGCTATATCATCAGAGTAGATAAAAATAGTCACCTTAAATCTGGTGCGGTATTTGCTTTTGGTTTAGTACGCGGATTAACTCAAATAGAATTTGGTTGGAGTTTCAATAATGCAATTTTACCTTTTTTAATCTTAGCCGCAGAGAGTATTTTCTGGTTTGCCTTAGCAGTTACTCTTCTCGATCTTGCTATTTCTCTAACTTGGTTAAAACCATTTATAGGGAATAGGCAATAGTTAAGGAATTTCTCCCCAATCACCAATCACCAATCAAATTGATTATTTTACATCTGTCACCCGCCAGCTTAATTTGAGGTTAACCCAGAAATTCCAAATTGTTGCTACTGCGATCGCAATCAAGTTAGCAATATACTGATTAGGAATCAAGAAATTATAAACAACATTCAAAACCAAAACATTAATTACCAATCCTGCTAAACAAACCACATTAAATTTTAAAAACCTCTTAATGCGTTGTTTCCATCCTTTTTGCTGCATGGACACATCTGCAAATGTCCAAGCATCATTCCACAGGAAATTATTAAAAATGGCAATTTCACCAGCAATTATTTTACTGCGAGTTAAAGGTAAAGCCAAAGTAGAAGCATCACTGAGTAAATAAAGCACTGCCATATCTACAAACACCCCACTCAAACCCACTAAACCAAAGCGGATAAATTTGCCAATGGGGAAATCTATTCTGCAACTTATTTTACCTAACCTGCCAGTAGATACCCGTAAACGAATTAAATGTTGAATATACTCAACATATTGCTTCCACGTTACTTTACTTTCTCCTTCTGTTCTTTCGCGGAAGACATAACCCGCTTCAGCAATTTCTCTAACGTTACCTCTACCGATCACCTCCAAAAGAATTTTATACCCCACAGGATTCATCGTAGCACCAGCGATCGCACTTCGACGCACCATAAAATAACCACTCATCGGGTCAGTAACTCTACCCAATACCCCTGGTAAAATAATCAACCCTAAAACCTGCGCCCCACGGGATAAAAACCGCCTCACCACACTCCAACTACTGACACCACCACCCTCAACGTGACGACTAGCTAAAGCCAAATCCGCCCCTTGTTCTATTTTTTGTAATAGTTGTAATAATACTTCTGGTGGATGCTGCAAATCTCCATCAATCACACCCAAAACACGACCTTTAGCGGCTTGCCAACCTCTAACTACCGCTGAAGAAAGCCCCCTTTCGTCTTGACGACGCATTACCCGCAACTGCGGATAATCAAGTATCAAAGATTGTGCTACCTGCCAGGTGAGGTCCGGGCTGTCATCATCAACTACAATTAATTCATAATTATTAGGTATCGCTGCATCTAGTAAACCAGTGAGGATATTGATGATATTCTCGATATTATCACGCTCTTTGTAAGTAGGAATTACCAGAGATAGGAGAAGATCATTGTTTCTAGCTACAACATCACTAGGTGGATGTTCCGCAATCTTTAATAAACCAGTAGGAACGTTTAATAGGGAATGAGAGGCATCGAAGTCCATAAATTAAAATTTCAAATATTTTAGTCTAAAAAATTAATTATTTTATTTATTTTATTTGCAAAAACTATAGGCATCCGGTTTGATATCTGAAATTATTTATTTAGGTAGATAAAAGGTACTCATGCACAATAAAACAGACGTTTGGAGGATGTTTAAAAAGTCTCACTTGGGTGATGAGAAATTACATCTACACAGCCAAAGCTACCTATACAGGTTTGAAACCCCTAATTTTTCCTTAGTTTACTGGTGAATTTTGTTTGTGTGGTAGCGATTTATATTCGCCTATAGCGTTAGCCCTCAACTTTTTAGAAAACCTCTTAAAAACCAATTTAACATATAGCCAAAGCATTAAAATAGTAAGTTAGCTTTTAATTCATTCCATTCATACATTAATAAAATTTTAAATAGCTGTGACTAATATAACCTTGGATTCTATTCTTGAGTGTTCCTTGCTAGGGTTTAATATATCACCATCTGAGGCAGTAGTTTTATTAAACCAAACTGACCAGGAATCTGTAAATACTATTCGGGAAACTGCTGACAAACTGCGACAAAAACAAGCTGGTGAGACTGTTACTTACGTAATCAACCGTAACATTAATTTTACTAACATTTGTGAACAGCACTGTAGTTTTTGTGCATTCAGAAGGGATGATGGTGATACGGATGCTTACTGGTTAGATTGGGCGCAGATTTTAGAAAAATCTACAGATGCAGTGCGTCGAGGGGCTACAGAAATCTGTATGCAAGGGGGATTAAACCCACAAGCACAAATTAACGGTAAATCCTTACCTTATTACATTAAATTGGTAGAAACCATTAAACAAGAGTTTCCCCAGCTACATTTACACGCCTTTTCGCCCCAGGAAATCCAGTTTATTGCTAGAGTTGACGGAATTTCCTATACTCATGTCATAGAAGCTTTACGTGATGCGGGTGTGGGTTCAATGCCAGGAACAGCAGCCGAGGTGTTAGATGATCAAGTGAGAAAAGTATTATGTCCTGAAAAAATAGATACTGCAACTTGGTTAGAAATTGTCAGTACAGCGCACAAATTAGGTGTACCAACTACGAGTACCATGTTATCGGGGCATATTGAAACACCGGAACAGCAAATAGGACATTTAGAAAAATTGCGATCGCTGCAACAAACAGCCTTAGAAAAAGGATACCCAGCCAAAATTACAGAATTTATTTTATTACCCTTTGTGGGTCAAGAAGCACCTAAATCCTTACGTCGTCGAGTAGGAAGAGATCAACCAGTATTAGCAGATGCACTTTTACTCACTGCGGTAGCAAGGATATTCTTAGGAAACTGCATACCTAACCATCAACCAAGTTGGGTAAAATTAGGGTTAGCTGGGGCGACAGAAGCCTTAACTTGGGGTTGTAACGATATTGGCGGTACTTTGATGGAAGAACACATTACCACAATGGCCGGGGCTATTGGTGGTACGTGCATGGAAGTAGAAACCCTGGAAAATGCGATCGCCTCCCTCAACAGACCTTATCAACAACGGAATACTTTATATGAGGTGATTGGTGATTAGGGATTGGTGATTGGGAAAAATAAAAAATATAAGTAATTACCCATTACCCAGTCACCAGTCACCAGTCACCAGTCCCCTATTCCCTGATACGATGGACTGTGATTTACGTATTTAATTAATGGATATGAAGCATTATTGGTCGCGTCTGCTGGCACTACTTTTAGTAGTCACCATCGGTTTAATGGGTTGTTCTGGCAGTCCAGACGGCTTAACCGGAGATTATCGTCAAGACACCTTGGCCGTAGTCAAAGTCTTAAAACAAGCCGTAGAATTATCACCAGATGATCCTAATAAAGCAGCAATACAAGCAGAAGCACGTCAAAAAATCAATGACTTTTCTGCACGTTATCAAAGATCCAATGCCGTTTCTGGCTTGAGTTCCTTTACAACCATGAGAACCGCCCTGAACGCTTTAGCTGGACATTACAGTTCCTACCCTAACCGTCCCATACCTGAAAAGCTGAAAAATCGCCTAGAACAAGAATTTGCTCGTGTTGAAGCGGTCGTTAACCGTGGTGGTTAATTATTAGGCAAAAGTTGATAATTTGCAAATATTCTTAATAGCAGGCTTGGCCTGCTTTTTATGCAAAAATTTCTCTAGATTCATGAATATTTCTCCTATACGGGCGAAGCATTCAGGCGATAAATTATCAATTTTGATCACAGGTTATTGTCCTGTAAGAGCGTTTGCGAAGCGTGCTGGAAGCATCAGCATTCGGGTGATAAATTATCAATTGTGATCACAATTTTCCTGTAAGGGCGAAGCATTCGGCCGATAAATTATCAATTTTGATCACAGGTTATTGTCCGAATGCTTCGCCCCTACGACTCCTTAAATAAATTTTTCCTGTTGCCATACATTAATTAAGTAAGAAATTTAGCAAAAGATAGATCAATTAAGGTTAATTAAGAAATATGTACAAAACTCCTTTCAACTTTCCCACACCAAGATTATTGCGTCGCAGTCTATTTGCTGTTTTGTTTAGCAGTAGTATGTTAATTCCTAACTTTAGCACTCAACCAGCAGCAGCACAAGTAATGGAGTTATGTCAATTATCACCAAAAGCAGTTAAACAAAAAGAAGAACTACGTTTATCAGCCATTAAAGGCAATAAAGACGCTCAAAGTCGTTATCACAGAATCCTCAAAGAACACGCAGAAGAATTACAAAATTGTCGCCGTCAAAATTGGCCACAAACTCAAGCTATCTGGTTACGTTTGTATCCCTGTGACTCTCAGCCAGGAGCAATTGATCAGATAATGGATCATATAGTCAATAGTGGCTATAACCAAGTTTATTTAGAAGCATTTTATGATGGACAGGTATTGTTACCAGTAGCAAATAATCCCACAGTTTGGCCATCTGTAGTTCGCACTCCTGGTAAAGAAAAAGTCGATTTATTAGCTGAAGGAATTAAAAAAGGACAAGCAAGAGGATTAAAAGTTTATGCTTGGATGTTTACAATAAATTTTGGCTACACTTATGGTCAAATTGAGAGTAGAAAAGATGCGATCGCTCGTAATGGAAAAGGTCAAACTAGCATAGAAGTTGTAGATAACCGTTCCCAAGTATTTGTAGACCCCTATAACACCCAAGCAAAAACCGATTTTTACCGCATGGTACAAGAAATAATGCGTCGTCGTCCTGATGGCTTATTATTAGACTATGTACGCTATCCCCGACAAGCTGGAACTGATTCCATAGCTACAAAAGTTGGCGATTTATGGTTATTTACTCCGGCAATTCAAGAAGCTTTATTGCGTCGTGCCAAAAATAATAAAGGACTAGAATTAATTCGCCGGTTTTTAAGTAAAGGATACATCACAGCAGGAGATATAGGAGAAGTTGATCAACTTTATCCCCAAGAAGATGAACCAATGTGGGAAGGTCGTATTCCTCCAGTTGCAGAAAAATCATTACTCACAGCAAACGATAAACAACCAATTTTACAAACAGATTTATGGCTTTTGGCAGTTGCTCACGCCATGCAAGGTATATTAGATTTTGTTGCCCTAGCTAGTTATCCAGCCACACAAAATAATATTCCAGCGGGAGTAGTATTTTTCCCAGAAGGTAATCAAACAATAGGAAAAGGTTATGATTCCCGTTTACAACCTTGGGATAGATTTCCTAATACTTTAGAATGGCATCCTATGTCCTATGCGACTTGTGGAAATGCTAATTGTATTATGGACCAATTGCAAAGAGTTTTAAGTATGGCGCAACCAGGTACAAAAGTTATTCCTGCTTTAGCTGGTAAATGGGGAGAACCAATAACAGGCCGTCCATCTTTAGAACAACAAATGGCAGCTTTAAGGAGATTTGCACCTCAAATTAATGCAGTTAGTCATTTTGCCTATTCTTGGCAACATCCAGAACTAGATGGCCAGCGGAAATTTTGTAAATCTCAGTGATATTACGTCTATTTGAATAGGAATTAATCATATAGCCCAAATATTGGTTTTCGTGTAGTCTGTGAGGTTGGGAGGATTCTTCAGTAGCCTTTTATACTTTTCTTCTTTTTCCCTTTGCACTTTTTCTTTTTTACTTTTTTCAGCGTAGCGAAGCGTTAAAATTTTGTTTTGGAAAATAGAGTCTGTATAATTAACGAAATGCTTTCTTTGTCCTTAGAGAATGTTTTAAGATTGGTATACCGTCATTTTTATCACATTGCTACCCCTTCACCTTTTGTAAAATAGTAGTAAAGATATTTGATACACTATAAGACACTTTTCAAACAAACTCTTATAATTAAGTTAACTAAATTAAACAGATAAATAAATGCGTAAACAAGTTATCGAATATACATCTCCACTAGATGCGTTGATTGCCCTTACCAAACAGTTAAATGTTTATGAAATCAAGTACCAAATGAGTTCAGAAGATTTTTTTGCCAAATATAGCCAGGGAGAAACTTCTGATGATGAAGTGTTTGTCGAATGGGCAGGAAATTATCAGCATTATCTAGCTTTACACCAAGAAATAACCAGCAAACTCCAAGATGTCGCGTAAAATTATCCAAGGGTATTTAGATGAAGTTGAGCAACTTTTAATTAATTGCTCTAACGTATATATTGAGGAGTATAGTGCGGTAATTTTAACGCCAGAGCGTGCTAATCTCCGTATTAGAATACGTTTTGCAATTAAATATTTACTAGCAGTTAGTGAAGCATTTGTTGTTGTAAATAATCAGATTGAATATGTTGATTACCGCTATCACTTTCAAGCCCACATTCCGCACCCCCCAGTGTCACAATCGGTAATTTCGGATTTTTGAAGACCTTTGAGGATAATTTTAATACAAAATGGTCTAAAGTTTAGGTAGCGATCGCCAATCTCAAATCCCCAAATGACCATTTTTCGTTGTGTGACAGTTTAGGGTGCGGAAGGTGGGTTCAAGATGAGCAAAATAGTCTAATTTTTCGTTATGACAGTACACCACACTTTCCCAACTTGCCTAGTTTCCCCCACCATAAACATCTTTTTGGCAATGTAATTGCTTGCGAAAAGCCACATATAGCTGATGTTCTACAAGAAGTGATGGAGTTTTTAAAGTAGGAATACTATATAGCAATAATGTTCAGATATTTGTTTTACGGCTGCAACACTACTTCGTCTCCATCCAATTATCACCCGCACGCACATCAACAACCAAAGGAACACTTAAACTCACCGCATTTTCCATCACCGACTTAATTTGTAATTGCAATTCTTCCCATTCTTGGGGAGGAACTTCAAACACTAATTCATCATGTACCTGTAACAACAACCGCGCTTGATATCTTCTTAAAACTTCATGTATTCTAACCATTGCAATTTTAATAATATCCGCACTCGAACCTTGAATTGGTGCATTTGCAGCAGAACGCAATAACCCCGCATCATAAGCACCCAAATTTTTCAACTTACTCAAATCAATATCTTCTAAATTTCTACCTCTTAACTCTTTCAAGGTTTTAGTAGTAAAATCAAAATAACGTCTTCTTCCCAAAATTGTTTCTACATATCCTTGAGAAATAGCTTGTTTTTTTACACCCTCCAAATATTTAAATACTTGGGGATATCGTTCATTAAATCTCTTAATAAATTCATTTGCAGTATTCTTATCCACACCTGTAGAACGGGAAAATTTTAAATAACCCATTCCGTAAATTACACCAAAATTAATTGTTTTCGCAAAACGTCTTTCTTCTGATGTCACTTCATCTTTTTCAAAGACTAATTTTGCTGTTACTGTATGAATATCCTCGTTATTTTGATAAGCTTGAATTAATACAGGTTCTTGACTCAAATGTGCTAAAATTCTTAACTCAATTTGTGAATAGTCAGCAGCAACCATTAACCAACCAGATTGGGGTAAAAACGCTTTTCTAATTTGTCTACTAAAAGCGGTACGAATGGGAATATTTTGTAAATTAGGATTAGAAGAAGATAACCTACCTGTTGCAGTTACAGTTTGATTAAAATCAGTATGTAACCGTTGACTTTTGGGATGTACTAATGCTGGTAAAGCATCTACATAGGTAGATTTTAATTTTGATAAAGTTCGATATTCAATAATCGCATCAACCAAACCTGTGGTATCAACTTCTTGGAGTTTTTCTAAAGTTGCAGCATCGGTAGAATAACCAGTTTGAATTTTGCGGGAATATTTGGTACTTAAAGCAAGTTTATCAAACAAAATATAACTCAATTGTTTAGGAGAACCTAAATTAAATGTTTCTCCCGCAATTTCTGTTGCTTTTGTTTCTAAAACTGCTAAATCTGATTCTAACAACTGAGACAATTCTTGTAAATAACCGGAATTAATTCTCACCCCTGTATATTCCATTTCTGCTAAAACTGTTTCTAGGGGTTGTTCTACCTCTAGCAATAATTTCTCTAATGCTGGTATTTGATTTAATTCATTTCGCAATTTATCAACTAATTGAAATGTGGCATAAACTTGAGTTCCACAATAATATGCTACTGTATTTATGCCAATATCAGCAATAGTTTTTTGTATTTCTTTTTTCCCTGCTTTGGGTACAATATCATTATATTCTGTGAGTTGTAATCCCAAATATCTTAAAGATAAATCACTTAAATTATGGGTATTATCGGGATTTAGCAAATAACTTGCTAACATAGTATCAAATACCACCCCTGTTAAATTAATTCCCTGACATTTGAAAATTAATCTATCAAATTTGGCATTTTGAAATGTTTTCGGATAATCTGCATTTTCTAAAATTGGACGTAGTTTTGATAATACTACATCTAACTGTAAATTATTGCCACTATTGCCTATTTTATGACCAACGGGAATATAAGCAACTTCATTTTCTCCTGTTCCCCAACAACAACCGATTCCTACTAAAGCTGCATCTCTTGGTTCTAAATCTGTAGTTTCTGTATCCCACGCAACGGGTTTTTCTGGGTTAGTACATTTTTCTAAAATGCTCACTAATTCTTCTAATTTTTCTGTTGTATCAATAATCCGAATTGGCATTTTTTCATGATGATATTTTTCAGCATTCGCTGTATCTTCCGCACTAAAAAACCATACTTCATTATCTTCTTCAGATGCAATATTAATCTGGTTATTTTTGATAGTTTCGGTTTTGGTTTCTGTAACTTCTCCCCCGAATTTTGCTTGGAGTTCGTTGATTTGTTCTAAGAATTTCTTAAATTCTAATTTCTCTAAAATGGGAATTAAATTAGCAGTATCAAAACCCTTTAAATGACAATCTTCTAAATTAACTTCTAAAGGTACATCTACAACTATTTTGGCTAAATATTGAGAATGCAGTGCATCTTCTTTACCTGCAATTAATTTTTGATGATTTGCACCTGTTATTTCATCTATTTTAGCGTAAATTTCATCTAAAGAATGATAAGTATTTAATAATTTTACTGCTGTTTTTTCCCCAATTCCTTTAACTCCAGGAATATTATCAGATTTATCCCCGCAAAGGGCTTTAAAATCTACAATTTGTGTAGGGAAAACACCTAACTTTTCTTGAACTTGTGCTGCTTGAAATTCCGTGATACTATTGGTAGAACGTTTTAAAGCTTCAGGACTAAAATTTAAAACTGTAATCCCTTTTTTTTCATCAATTAGTTGAAATAAATCCCTATCTCCTGATAAAATCTTCACTCGATAACCAGCAGCAGCAGCTTTTTCGGCTAAAGTTCCTAATACATCATCTGCTTCATAACCTGGTTGTGTAATAATCGGTATATTTAAAGCTGTTAATAAATCATTCAGGTTTTCTACATCGGGAATAAAATCTTCCGGTGTTTCTGCTCTTCCCGCTTTATAATTATCATCTGCTTCATGGCGAAATGTAGGCGCTGCTAAATCAAACGCTACTGCTATTGCTTGTGGATTTTCGCTTTTTAATACTTCTAATAAACATTTAATAAAACCAAAACATACGCTGGTAGGAATACCTGTTTTTGTACGCAGCCCGCCATCTCTACCTTTAGCAAAAGCGAAGTAGGAACGAAAAGCTAAAGAATGTCCATCTACAAGGATAATAGTAGGATTGGTTGTAGTTGCAGAATCTGAAATCACTGAATTAGTCGAGTTTGGGAACATAGCCTATTTTAACTATTGCTGATCGCCTGTTACTCTCTTACTGGGACGATTATTAAATAATGTATCTGCTCATCTTATGACATCTATCAACAATCAGGCTGAAAATAAAAAAGATATTAAGCTACTGGTACTAGATATAGATGGTACGATCGCTGGCCATGACAACCAAGTCAGTGACACTGTACAGCAAGCTATTAAAGCAGTCCAAGCTAAAGGTATTCAAGTAGCTATAGCTACGGGTAGAATGTATTGTTCAGCTTTGCGCTTTCATCAAGATATTCAGTCTAATTTACCATTGGTAGCTTATCAGGGTGCTTGGATTCAAGATCCCAATAGTGGTAAACTGCACCGTCATTTAACTGTAACCAAGGAAATTGCTTATCAATTATTAGATTACTTTGAACAACCACAATGGCGATCGCTCCTTTCAGTCCATTTCTATATTAATGATCAACTCTACGTGCGAGAAATAACTACAGATACAGCAGACTATTCTCAACGCTGTGGTGTTATTCCTCTTCCTGTGGGTGATTTGCGGCAAGTATTAACTGATAACATCCCGACTAAGGTTTTAGCCTTATGTAATAAAGTAGATTTGATTAGAAAAATGATGGGTGATTTACGTTTACAATACACACCCGCAGAATTATACATGACAACTTCTGTCGCAACTTTCCTAGAAGTAGCAAATCCTTTTGTTAACAAAGGTACTGCTGTCCGTTACCTTGCAGAAGAAATGTTAGGAATAGAAAGCAGTCAAGTAATGACTATTGGGGATAACTTTAATGATGTAGAAATGTTGGAATATGCGGGAATAGGTGTCGCAATGGGAAGCGCACCAGAACCAGTACAAGCGATAGCAACGTGGGTGACAGCCAGTGTAGAACATGATGGAGTAGCGATCGCCATAGAAAAATTCTTACTTTAACAGGTAACTGGGGACTGGTGACTGGTGACTAAGAAAAATCTTTCCTCCCCTACTTTCTGACTCCTGACTCCTGACTCCTGAATCCTGAATCCTACCCAAACATCAGAAAGGACACCGACGACTGGCCGTGTTTCGTCTCGGTGTCCTTGCTGGTTCGCTCCTCACACACCAGCTAATATATCCCAGGAGACAGATCGCGTCAATACCTATAGTCAAATTTTTTCAATTGCAGTCACAGGAGTTCAGGAGTCGTAGGGGCGAAGCATTCGGAAAATAACCTGTGATCAAAATTAATAATTTTTCGCTCGAATGCTTCGCCCTTACAGGAAAATAACCTGTGATCAAAATTAATAATTTTTCGCTCGAATGCTTCGCCCTTACAGGAAAATAACCTGTGATCAAAATTAATAATTCTTCGCTCGAATGCTTCGCCCTTACAGGAAAATAACCTGTGATCAAAATTAATAATTCTTCGCTCGAATGCTTCGCCCAGACCGGAGTTAGGAGTCATGAGGCAAGAAGTAATATCTTATTCTCCCCAGTCAACGCTCCCCAGTCAACAGTCCCCAATCACAACTCCACAGGCGCAAAAACTCCCAATTTACTTTCTAATACAGACCTTAAAACCAACTGGGTAACAATCAGCAATCCTAACCTAGCCTGAGCTAACTCCAATGAATTAATTTTCACTTCCCCCCAGATGCGACAATTACACCAGAAACTTTCAAAAGCTTCGCTCAATTTCAGTGCAGTTGTCATCCAATTAACTGAAGTGTTAGAATCAGGGAATACCAAATCATCTACCATTTTTACCAACAGGTGCATCAGACGCACCTCATCCCCTTGATAAAGACGCAATTTTTGATCACAGTCTAGCCAGGGTATCGGTTGGGTAGACAGCAAACCTAGCACTTCTGTACTATTATCTATCAGTTGAATCAATCCCTCTCGATCAGCTAATCTCAATAATGAACAGCAGCGTGCATGGGCATATTGAATTTTAAACAATTTATTGTTGTAATTCTCACCATCTGGCCATCTTCCCGTCTCCCCATCTCCCCCACCTCCAATTCCTTCTAAGCTAGTTTCACCGACTGTTAGATTATGTAACCAAACTGCCAAAGTAGAATCAATCAGTTCTATATGAATCAAAGCAGGAGGAACAACTTTAACGTGAAAAAGCTCACCATAAGCTACCAAATGAGCAGCAATCGCCCTGATAATACCTGTTACTTTTGAATTATCAGATGAGGCAAGTTGCAAAGCTACACTAGAAATATATAAAATTTTTTTACCATCTGTGCCTTGATATAGAGGCAGTTTTCCCTTTTTTATCCATAGAATTTTCTCATCCTTGGTATAAACACTGAGGAAATTTATTAAATGGATATAGACTATTTGTTTAATTGAGGTATACTTCTTAAATAGTAGCCAATGTTGCACGTAGTTATTTAGCAAACTTTTGCGGTTATCACGATTTTATCCTGTTCCATCCACCTTTAGATAGAAGTTTAGTCTAAGTAAAGAAAAATGAGAGTAGGATAAAATTTCGTGAATAATCAATGAATGATTAGTAAACTTTACTACCCTCATTGTACAGTAAGAAGTATAACAAAAGAGTAGAGGGCAAAATTCGCTTTCTACACTTTGGATGGCTGACACTGTTGGGTGTTCAGCCTACCCTGTTAACACAAAGACACTCCTTGCACCTTTTTATTTAGTCTTTGTTTTTAGCCGAACGCTCTTTGTTAACTATGCAATCTCAATCCTCTTTTTCCGAGGCATCACGGCCTTTCTTAACTTGGCAACGAATTCTTGACTGGGCGCAAGAACACTACCGCTGCCGCACCTTCAGCAAAGATGAGCGCATTCCCGCCAGACCCGGATTGCTGTATTTAGTGCAGAGAGGTGCAATCCGCATGGTAGGAACAGCCCAAGTAAGTGCTACTGCCAGCCAGCTAACATCTCGACGCATTAACAGAACCCCTGAAGAAGCCTTTTTGGGTTTTGTGGGCGCAGGACAACCATTTGAAATCGTCGCTCAGTCCCCCTTTACACTCCAAGCTTACGCCCACGTTGACCAAACTGCGGTGCTGTGGATGTACTGGCATGATTTGGATAACTGGCCTCACTTCCGTCGTGAAGTCATGGATGCCTTTAGATATCAACATCAGCGCAAGCTATTGTGGCTAAGTGCTTTAGGACAACGACGTACAATTGACCGACTGCTAGGTTTCCTCACCTTGTTAATTGAGGAATATGGAGAACCAGCAATGAGCGAAACCGATCCCGATGTTATTCGCGGCTATTGCCTACCTTTCCCTCTCACCCATGCCCAAATTGGTAGCGCCATTGGTTCTACCCGCGTCACCGTTACTCGCTTGATGGGTAAATTGCGTCAACGTGGACTCATCCTCACCCAAGGGGATAATCTGATTTGCTTGCCAGCAGAGTCAATTAACAGAGCGAGCTAAAACACTTTCACCAAGCCAAGTGAAGTGTTTAATCTGGTTCTGGAAATTTTAGAAGCGATGACTAGCAGGTGTCAGCGGATTTTAACAAACCCAGTTTGGGTAATTAGTTCCTGTCCCTGCTCTGTTAGCAGTAAGTTAGCATAAGCAACGCCGACTTGCTCCCCAGTTTGACCATTCTGTTTAACCACTACAAACAGATTCCGGGTAATCGGGTATTTTCCTGATTGAAAAGCCTGAATGTTCAATTGATTCCGTTTTTCAGGACATTGATTAGGGAGAATCAATGGTTCTTGATAAGGAGGAATGTATTCCCCAGGCGTGCGTCCCAAAGGTAAGGGTCTAATAGAACATTGAGGAACAACCTCCGGAGCAGAAGCGTAATAGATGCCACCAGGACTATCAGCCGCCTTTTTTAAGGCTTGGGTGGTCGTAAAGACAAACTCTACTTGGGAACTGAAAGTTTGACCACCCAAAATGTCTTGGACAAAAAGTTCAACGGTGCCACCATCACTAACACGGCGTGTAAATGCCTTAATTGGTAGATTTAGTCCACCCACTTGATTCCAATTATTAATCTTGCCTGTGTAGATGGATTTTAGCTGGTCTATTGTCAATCCTGGGATATTTAGGTTCGGGTTTACGGCTACAGCTAACCCATCAATCGCTACAGGAATTTGATTGAGTTTGAATCCACGTTGTTGAGCGCGGTTTAATTCTTGATTTAATTTCTTGGTGATATTGGCTCAAAGTCATAGCCAGTACGAGATCGACTACCAGGGACTATTTTTACAAGTTGGACTGAGGTGTTTCTATCTCCTGATGGTAAAAAGCGAATTTCCCCACCAGCACCTGTAGCAGAAAATCCAGGAGATACAAGAGTTTTTTGAATACCAGAACGGGTGGGATCTTTTCCTAAGGCAGCAATCAAGGCTTTTGTAGCATCATAGGCTAGGGCAGTACGCCAACTCACATCAGCACCCCATAATTTTCGGGATGTTTTGGGAAATTCCGATTTGGGATTACCTTGAATATGCCAGGGAACTGCTAATACCATTCCTACTGCTTGTTCTCTACCAATTTCTAAGGTTTTTAGTGTATACACACCATTACCAGCCAGTAATTTTAGACGCTGTTGATTTACCTGAACTACTTGCAATGCTTTGTCTACAATTCCTGTGTTAGCGGCTAACATTAATACTTGCGCCCCTTGTTCAGTTGCCTGTTTCACACTGGAAGCAGCACTAAAATCGGCTTTGGATAAATCAAATTCTTGAGATACTTCTCCACCTTCCAATAAAATAGAGGCAACAAACTCTGATTTTAGAGACTGACTATAATCACTTTGAGAATTAAAGAAAACTGCTGCTTTTTTCTTCTGTAAGTTTTTCACCATGTAATTTGCTAAGGTTCTAGTAGTTATCAAATGACTGGGAACTGTTCTAAAAATGTAGGGGCTAAAGTTGGTAATTTTCACAGAACTGCTATTAGGGGAAATAGCAACAAGTTTTCCAGAATCATAAACTTTACCTGCCGTTAATGTTGCATTACTACTACTACAGCAGATTGCACCTAATACTTCTGGGTTTTTGACTAAGTGACTAGCAATTTCTTTAGATATTTCTGGTTTATCATCATCGTTAGCTATGCCGACTTTTAAGTAAGCTCCGTTAATTTTTCCTTGACTATTAATTTCCTCTTGGGCTTGAGCGATACCTCGTAGTATTTCTAATCCAGTACCAGTATTAGGATTATTGGCTAATGGTATTGTTGCCACAATTGTATAGTTTTTGCTAGATCCAATCCGCGCGTTATTCAGATATATTAGTGCTTCTGGATCATTGGGTTGGAATTTTAAAGATGCTGTAAATTTGGCGATCGCTTGTTGATAATTTTTATTAGCTATTGCTTTAGCCCCATCTGTTTTAAATGCAGAAGCTTCACCAGTCCTAAATATTTTTTCCCCAAAACTAATCCTTTCTTTAACTGATGTTTCTGATTGATTATTATTGTTTTTTTCTGATTATTTTCTAATGTGTTCACACTAGTTATTGGCAAAATTCGCCCTAAAAATAACCATATACCAATTCCTAGTACACCGCTTGTCAATAATAAGGATAATAGTAATACTTTAACTTCTTTTTGTAACATAATTGACTCCTTTGTTTTTAAGTGACTTTTGAAAAACCAAACTATCTAAATTATTGAAGATATTAATTTATAAATCAAACGAAATATTGATGTTACCGCAATAGCTATTAAAGCTGAAGCAAATGCTAAAATAACCACATTCTGAATAACAATACCACCATGTAAAAAGGGGATAAAAAATATAATTGCCAAAGTAATTGCGGGGATAATTAATAAGTCAAATTTTTCCAACCAGCGTTGAGTTTGAGCAAAAATTAAACCACTCAAAATCACAACAGAAATAGCCATAGTGATGATCGGGTTTTTGAGTAAGCTGAAAAGGGCGATCGCTATTAATGCTCCTTGAAATCCGCTAAAAGCTGCCCCAGCTAATAATTCCCAAGTAGCAAATTTTGGTTGTAGTGAAATTGGTTTTAGTGGTGGTGGTATTGGTGTTGGAGGTTGGGTTGATGGATGTGGTTGTATTTTTTGTCCCTGTGGTACTGATGGAGGTGTTTGTATTTGTGGAGGTGAAGCTGTAGGAATTACACTAGGAGCAGGTGGAGAAAGAGCTTGTAAAACTTCTGCTGCTGACTGAAAGCGTTGACTAGCCGCAGGGAGCAGCATTTTGTCTAAAATATCAGCTAAGTTGTCATTAACAGTAGCTTGGGTGCGCCATTTCCACTGATTAGTATAGGAATCAAAAAGTGTACCAGCTTCCTTTCCTGTTAATAAAGTAATCACAGTCACAGCTAAAGCGTATAAATCTGTAGAAGGAAATACTTGATTTCCTGACATTTGTTCTGGTGGTGCAAAACCCAGAGAATAGATTCCCGTAGAAGCAGTAGAAGCACCAGGAACATTAGCAACTTGTTTTACAGCACCAAAATCTAACAAGAATAATTTACCATCCCGACGACGCATAATATTAGAGGGTTTAATATCTCTGTGAATAATGCCTTTATCGTGGATAAAAGTGAGAACTGGGAGAATTTCCGTGAGTATTTGTGTAACTCCGATTTCTGAAAATTTCCCTTCTTGGAGTAATTCTTCTTCTAGATTTTGTCCATCAATATATTCTTGAACGAGGTAAAAAAACTGCTCTTGTTTTCCTGGTGGTAAACTGGAGACAGAGACAGGGAAGAAAGCAAATAAGTCAGGAATTTGCTCATGTTCATTGCCTATTTGCGCTAAAACTTCTGCTTCTCTTTCAAAGAGTTGTTGTGCTAGTTGTAGTTGAGTAGGTGTTAAATTCCCAGCAGGTTGGAATTGCTTAACCACACAGGAGCGCATTCCCGGAATACGGCGATCGCGTGCCAAAAAAGCGGCACCAAAACCTCCCTTACCCAGTAACTGAGTAGGTACATAGCGACCATCTAAAAGTAGTGGCATACCACAACTAATGCAGTATTTTTGCTGGGTTGTTTTTAAAGTTGTAACATCATCTAAATCCGCGAAATGATTGATTGGCCTGGGGCAGTTGGGACGAGTGCAGTAAACTTCCATGTTAGTTGTTAGTCATGAGTCACCAGTCATTAGTCATTAGTCATTAGCTATCTACACTTTTGACTACTGACTACTGACTACTGACAAAAAATTTACTCTGGATCAGATGAAATAGACGTTGATGTATCTATTTCTAATGTACTTAACATCAGATTTTTTTGTGATAATTTTAACGCATCTCCATCCCATCCAGGGGTAGCAAACTGGGGTAAAATTTCCTGACTAAAGGCTTCTGCGGCTTTAGAGCGATAGCGATTAGGATTAACAATCAACCAAAGAGTGCGTTTGACAACCACACCTTCAATGGGGGTACAGTGTAGCACACCCATTTGTAATTCTTTAGCGATCGCCGAAGTAGAGACAAAAGCCGCCCCCAAACCTGATTGCACAGCATTTTTAATTGCTTCAATGGAATTTAGTTCCATTTCAAATTTAAAACGTCTGGTATCAATATCACAGCGTGCTAGTACCTGATCAATGACTTTGCGGATAGTAGATTGGGAGTCAAGAGCAATGAATTGTAATTTATATAGGTCTTCTTTTTGAATGGTATCGAGTTTAGCAAAGGGATGGAATGTAGGTAAAATCAGCGCCAGTTCATCCTCTGCGTAGGGAACGATGTCCAAAGATTCAGCTAGTTCAGAGGGAATTTCACCACCGATGATAGCTAAATCAACTTGTCCGTTAGCTACACTCCAAGCGGTACGACGGGTAGAGTGGACGTGAAGTTGTACCGCCACATCGGGATATTTTTGACGAAACATCCCAATCATCCGCGGTAACAAATAAGTACCAGTAGTTTGAGAAGCACCGACAATTAGAGTACCACCTTGGAGATTTTGTAAATCCTCAATAGCGCGACAAGTTTCTTGACACAGACTGAGAATTTTTTCACCGTAGCTAAGGAGTAGATGTCCAGCTTCGGTTAACTGAGCGCGTCTTCCACCCCGATCAAATAAGGGGACATCCAGTTGGCGTTCCAGATTTTGCACCTGTAAACTCACTGCTGGTTGAGAGACGTAAAGACTATCAGCGGCGCGTTTGAAGCTCCCTTCTTGTGCGATCGCTTTGAGAATGCGTAACTGATCTAAAGTGAAAGGAAGGTCAGACATAAGGCTTAACCCACAAACTTGGGAAGGAGCAGCTTTAAAAATAAATCAAGGTCTATAGCTTTTGGGCTAGGCATGATTTATGGCATTGTAATAGCTGTCAGCAGTCAGTAGTCAGTAGTCAGCTTTGGAAAACTCTTGTTTGACAAAGATTCCAAAATATACACTGCTCCTAATGATCCGGAAAACTGCTATGACATTTAAATATGACATTTAAAAACGTGATCCGAAAAAGAAATTAACACAACATCTTGCAAAAAATCCTCTTGTGTATAAACTGTTAAGGGTGCAATCAACTGTCTTGGCTTTTACCATCTAGTGATTATTAGTCAAGATAATTACCAATATTAGCTGCTTTTATTTTCAATTTTGAATTTTTCATCGGAAATTGAGTTGTGTCTATGATGTCTAGTCCTTGGTTCACCAGCAGTCATCTTGTGATGCTGGGGTTACAGTTAGTTTTTGCGATCGCCCACAGCGGAGGTGCTGCTTTGCGTCCTTGGGCTGAAAAATACATCGGACCAAGGTTGTATCGCATTTTGTTTGCATTAGTTAGTTTACCCTTAGCAGTGATCTTAATTACTTACTTTTTTAATCACCGTTATGATGGTTGGCAACTGTGGCAAGTACAGGATATACCGGGTGTGAAACCAGTAGTTTGGGTACTATCAGCAATTTCCTTTTTATTTTTATATCCTGCTACCTTCAATCTACTAGAAATTGCGGCTATTCAAAAGCCCCAAGTCCATCTTTATGAAACAGGTATCATTCGTATTACCCGTCATCCGCAAATGGTGGGTCAAGTTATTTGGTGTATTGCCCATACTCTGTGGCTAGGTACAACCTTCACTGTTGTTACATCTTTGGGTTTAGTGCTACATCACTTATTTGGAGTTTGGCATGGCGATCGCCGTTTGAGCAAACGCTATGGAGAAGCTTTTGAAGTAGTCAAACAACGCACTTCAATTATTCCCTTTCAAGCAGTTTTTGATGGTCGTCAAGCTCTGAAATGGCAAGAATTTATTCGTCCAGCTTACTTGGGAGTTGCCATTTTTGTAGCCTTACTCTGGTGGTCTCATCCCCTATTAATCGTAGCCACCAGTAGCATATCATGGTAGTTTTAAGTGATCCCCAATATCAATATAAAATACTAATTTCATCAAAATTCCCGCTTATCAAATACCACTAAATCAATGTAATATGAAATAAACCAACTGTCAGTGTGGGTTTCCTCAGTCGGTTTGAGATTGAATATTGGGATTTGCTGGTCGCTTGACTTTCTTCGGGAGGAAACGGCAATCAGAAGTTGAACATCAAAAAAGCTACCGTGAATTTGATCGCGCTGGCTTTTTTGTCAGCAACTCCTAATGATACTGACTTGCCAACTCACATCAGTGGTGGTTACTTTGATATAAAAACCTTATAAATCAAGAGGCGTCATGGTGTTGTCGGTCAGTGAGCGGACATTTACTCAAGAAGTTTTAGAATCTCCAATTCCTGTGTTAGTTAATTTCGAGGCTCCTTGGTGTGGCTTGTGTCGCATCATTCACCCATTGTTGCTGCAATTTCAAGCTCAGTGCGACAACGGAATTAAACTTGTAGCGGTTAACGCTGATCAAAATTTCAAGCTATCTACCACCTATCGTCTCAAATCACTACCAACTTTACTACTAATTGAAAAAGGTGTGATCAGACAACGCCTTGAGGGTTTCCGCAGCAGAGATGATTTACGTCAAGCACTGGAAGAAATTCAACTCAGTTGCATGACTAACCATAACACCTTGAGTATAACAACCATGCCTGATTTAGAGTGCCGCTCTGCTTAATTGGTGATTGGTGATTGGTGATTGGTGATTGGGAAAATACAAATAATTTTCCCCTGCTCCCTGCTCCCTGCTCCCTGCCCCCTGCTCCCTGCCCCCTTGCTTCTTCTTGCCCTGCCTCCTACCTTGTCACAACGACAATTGTTAACGCCAGCTTACCTATATCAACATTACTTCATCCCCAATTTTTTCCATGATTCAAATATTAAATTATCCTTAACAAACTTAACAAAATTAATAACCCTTCTCAGATATTCTGAGAAGGGTTATTATATTTTCTTTCGGAAAAAGTGAATATATTTAGGGCTTGCTGAATAAATCTGGACTTACGCATCAATCGTCAAGAAACCTGGTTTCTGCGTAAGTTCTATAAATGTAAAACCTGGAGTGGAAAAGAGTTTTAGCGATTTTAATTTTCAATAAATGCAAGATTTTTGAAGCTGAGACCTAAAAAACCCTGCATTTTGGCTTGAAGAAATCCAAAAATTTGTTACCAACAGATAGCTAAAACTGTTCCCTGTTAAGAGTTTCCTGTACCCTGTCTCCACGACAAGACTTTTTCAGCAAACCTTGTGCTTCAGGTCTAATCTTCTGAAAGCTGTAAATACTTGACTATATTTTTAATGACTATTGGCGTTATCTTACAATTATTAGGAGTTCCGACCTGGACAATTTAGCCTAAGAAGAATATTCTTACAGCATTGTCCTTAATTTGTCAATACTTTTCAAAGTAGGCGTGAGTGATGGAAGTAATCTATCAGTATGCCTGGATTATTCCAGTATTACCCCTATTAGGAGCAATGCTGGTAGGTCTAGGGTTAATCTCGTTAAATCAGGTAACAAACCGCCTGCGACAGCTAAACGCTGTGGTTATTATCTCCCTGATGGGCGCAGCTATGGGGCTGTCTATGGCTCTGCTGTGGAGTCAATACCAAGGTCATGCACCTTATCTGCGTACCTTTGAATGGGCAGCAGCAGGTAATTTTCACTTGACGATGGGCTACACAATTGACAATCTCACAGCTATGATGCTAGTGGTTGTGACAACTGTAGCCTTTTTGGTGATGATTTACACTGATGGCTACATGGCGCATGACCCTGGTTATGTCCGGTTTTACGCCTATCTCAGTTTATTCGGCTCTTCCATGTTAGGGTTGGTGGTTAGTCCCAACCTAGTACAAATTTATATCTTTTGGGAATTGGTAGGGATGTGTTCCTACCTCCTCGTTGGTTTTTGGTACGATCGCAAGGCGGCGGCGGATGCTTGTCAAAAGGCTTTTGTAACTAACCGCGTTGGTGACTTTGGTTTACTGCTAGGTATTTTGGGTCTATTTTGGGCAACAGGCAGCTTTGATTTTACAATCATGGGCGATCGCCTGGGTGAATTAGTAGAATCTGGTTCTATCAGCAATTTCCTGGCTATCCTCTTCGCCATTTTGGTCTTCCTCGGTCCAGTTGCCAAGTCTGCCCAGTTCCCCCTCCATGTCTGGCTACCAGACGCAATGGAAGGTCCTACACCTATTTCCGCCCTGATCCACGCAGCAACAATGGTGGCGGCTGGTGTATTCCTAATAGCGCGGATGTACCCAGTATTTGAACACGTCCCCGTAGCAATGAACGTGATCGCTTTTACTGGGGCATTTACAGCATTTTTGGGCGCGACTATCGCTATTACCCAAAACGACATCAAAAAAGGACTCGCTTACTCCACCATTTCCCAACTTGGTTACATGGTGATGGCAATGGGTGTAGGCGCTTACAGTGCGGGTTTATTCCACCTGATGACCCATGCTTACTTTAAAGCGATGCTGTTCTTGGGTTCAGGTTCAGTTATTCACGGTATGGAAGCAGTGGTTGGCCATGATGCGGTACTGGCTCAAGATATGCGCTTAATGGGTGGACTGCGGAAATATATGCCCGCTACCGGGTTTACTTTCTTTATTGGTTGTTTAGCAATTTCCGGTATTCCTCCCTTTGCTGGTTTCTGGTCTAAGGATGAAATTCTCGGTGCGGCTTTTGCTGCTAACCCCCTGTTATGGTTTATTGGTTGGGTGACAGCGGGTATTACTGCTTTTTATATGTTTAGAATGTATTTCTCGACATTTGAAGGCAAATTCCGGGGTAATGATGAGAAAATCAAAACCATTCTCAAAGATGCTGCTGCTGCTAAGTTAGGTTTGGAATTACAACCTAATTTTGGACCAGGAGCAATGAAAAAAGGTGAGTTAGAAAGTCATGGTCACGGACACCACAGCAGTTCACCTCATGAGTCTCCTTGGACAATGACTCTACCTCTGTTGGTTTTGGCTGTTCCTTCTATTTTGATCGGTTTGGTGGGTACTCCCTACGCTAATTATTTTGAGCAGTTTATCTACTCTCCTAATGAAACCTTAGCTGAAGTAATGGAAAAAGCTGCGGAATTTGACCCCCATGAGTTTTATGTGATGGCGGGTAGTTCTGTGGCTATTTCTGTGGTGGGTATTACTTTAGCCGTGCTGATGTATTTGGCTCGGAAAATTGACCCCAGTGCGATCGCTTCTAAGATCAAATCTCTGTATGAGTTATCGTTGAATAAATGGTATTTTGACGATATTTATCATCAGGTATTTGTCCTTGGTTTGCGTCGTGTTGCTCGACAAGTGATGGAAGTTGATTTCCGCGTTGTTGATGGTGCGGTTAATTTGACTGGTTTCTTTACTCTTGTTAGTGGTGAAGGTTTGAAGTACCTGGAAAGCGGTCGGGTTCAGTTCTATGCCTTAATTGTTTTTGGGGCTGTTCTGGGCTTGGTGATCGTTTTTGGTGTGACTTAATTTTTATGGGGGTGGGTTTTCCTGCCCCTATTTTTTTTTGCACGCAAAGACGCAAAGGCGCAAAGTTATTGAACCACGAAGAACGCGAAGAACGCGAAGGGAAGAGGGGAAGAGGAAGGAATTTTATTAAAGAAGTGAGTGATACTTTTCGCTTAACTGATATTTCTCCTGATCCAGATTCCTATCTAGTTTTTAGGGTGTGTTAGGCTCGCAACAATAGGGTTAATGTACATTAACTGCTATGGGATCTAACGCACCCTACAAAATTACATCTTTCCTTTTGCCATCACTTGTTGCAGATGTTCACGAATTTCGTGCGCTCCGTCAATTTCTGACTGACGCAATTTTTGGAATAGTTCTACACAAGGTTGAGAATTTGCTTCTTGTGCATCTTGAATGTAACGTTCGTAAGCTTGCACTGCTGCTGCTTTGTTATGCAATACTGTGATAAAGTCGTATTCTAAATTACTAATTGGTTCTTGAGTTTTGGTCTGGGTAGCAGTCATTTTTTTGCTCCTTTATTTAACTATTTATTGAATTTATACAGATTATTTAAGTTATATTCATCTATCTCAAAGTGGACAAAATTATTACCTTTAGATAGAAGTATTCAGTTAATAATTGAACAAGGTTTTAAGTAACTCAACTTTAAAAAACGTCATACCCAGATCCCCGACTTCTTCAAGAAGTTGGGGATCTATCCACTGCTATATTTACTTTGACAGAGGTGGGTTATCCTCATATTCATCGGAATACTGAAATACGAATTTGTTTTGTATTTCTCTATTCTCTTGATGCACGATAGGACAATATTTTGTGTTTGCACTCATGCAGTCCATGTGGGGTGTTTTCGCACATACTAATAATAGTCCCCCCAAAATGAGTAATAAGCTACAAATTGCTGCTGTTTGTGTGCCGGAAATATCTAACGTACCATGAACAACTACTTCCCGCAGTACGGAAACTATTGCCACCTCCACGGCTACACCTACGGAAATACTATGTTCTTGTAAGTAAACTATGAGTAGTCGAAATAATTCCACGAGAATTAACACAAATAGTATTTTTGATGTCAATTCTTTGTAGTCTAATGAATTAATGATGGCAATAACTATCCCCCACAATTGTATCAACATTACCGCAAATAAGGCTAAACATAATACCATCACTATGAGGTCTTGAAAAGCCTCCATGTTACGCACTATTGCATAGCGATCTAACCAGCGATCGCAAAATAAAAATCTACTCTTGAAGCGTTTTTGCATGACTGTTTACATTCCAATGGCAGTCAGTAAGCTATCAGCTATCAGCTATCAGCAGTCAGCTTTTTAGGGTTACACCAAAAATCATTGGTTGATAATTGATCAAATATTCTGACTACTGTTAGGGTTTAGCATTGCTAAACCCCTACTGACTCAATTCTGAACTCTTACCAATATTCCTATTTTTACGTAACATTAATGTTTTCTGCCTCAGCGTGGTTTGTTATTTAATTTTTGTATTTGTGTTAACAATTTGTCGGCATTATTCACCCATTGAGTATTACCTTGATTTTTATACAAATCTCTCGCATATTTGATTAGTTTTACGGCTTCTGGATATTGTTTCAATTGTACAAATACTAATCCTGCACCATAATAAGCATCGGCATAATTTGCATTTGCTTGGGTGGATTTTCTAAATGCTGCTAATGCTTCCTTAAATTTGCCTTGATTAAATAAAATTGAACCTAAATTATAATGAGCTTCTGCATATCTGGGATTGATAGTTATTGCAGCGGTAAATGCTGATTTTGCTAGTTCAATTCTACCTTTTTGTAAATAACAAAGTCCTAAATGATAGGAAGGTTCTGGAGAATTTGGACTATGTATGATCGCTTGTTGAAAAGAGGCGATCGCCCCATCCCAATCTTTTTTAATTTCTCGTATCAATCCTAAGTTATAATGAGCAAAACCCAATTTTGGATCTAGTTGTAAAGCTCGTTGTAAATAATCATTTGCTAACTGTAAATTATTCCCTTCTAACAAAGCACTACCTAAATTTGCAAAAGCTAATGCAAACTGTGGATCGGCTTGCGTAGCTTGATAAAATGCGTCCGCTGCTGGTTGTAACTTTCCAGTTTGTCGCAGTGCTAACCCTAAATTATAATGCGCTGCTGCTAAAGTCGGATCTAATTGTGTTGCTTGACGAAAAGCGTTAATAGCTTCTTGTATTTTTCCCCTTTGAATAGCTTGTAAACCCCTATTTAACCAGTCTAAAGCAATTTGACGAGGAGTTTGAGCTAATAGGTGACAGGTGACAGGTGACAGGTGACAGGTGACAGCAGATGGGGAAATGGGGAAATGGGGAGAAGTGGAAAATACTGGCTTAATATTGATATCTAGTACCAGTAAAGTAACAATGCCAATAAAAGGATATTTTTTTAAGGAAATAGTCATAAATTAGCCGAATAATATTGTCACTAAATATTGAGTATGAACCTATTTTTTAACAAATATTTTATAATTGGTATATAAATTAGCATAGCTTAATATTACTTAATCTTAATCTTACGATAAACTACAATTTTTTTGCACCGAGCTTAAAAGATGGATAATAAAAAAGTCAGGAGTCAGGAGTCGTAGAGGCGAAGCATTCGGGCGACTAATTATCAATTTTATGAAAAGGCTATTTTCCGAATGCTTCGCGCCTACTTTGCCCGTACAGTAGTCATAATGTTTGATAAATCAGTGAAATAAGCCAATAACAATTTTGAGTATAGCTGTTAAAAAGCTGAAAGCTGAAAGCTGACTGCTGAAAGCTAAAAAAATTACTCCTGAAAAATACATAATACGGTTGAGGGAATCACCGTAAAGGAGGGTTTATGAGCGAAAAAGTAAAATCCGGTTCGCGGAATGTAGCAATTGTTGGACCCTATTCCAGTGGCAAAACCACATTATTAGAAAGTTTGTTATTTGTCACCGGAGCAATTTCTCGCAAAGGTAACATTAAAGATGTTAACACAGTTGGAGATAGTGCTAATGAAGCACGCGATCGCCGCATGAGTGTAGAAGTTTCCACAGCTTGTACAGAATACGAAAATACACGCTTCACCTTTATAGACTGTCCTGGTTCAGTAGAATTTGTCCAAGAAACTTATAATGCTTTAATGGGAATTGATGCAGCAATTGTTGTTTGCGAACCCATCAAAGATCGAGTTTTAACTTTAGCCCCATTATTCAAATTTCTCGATGATTGGGAAATTCCCCACATCGTATTTGTGAATAAAATGGATCGGGCAAATATTCATGTTCTAGAAACATTAAACGCCCTCAAAGCCGTTTCTAGTCGTCCTTTAGTGCTGCATCAATTCCCCATTATGCAAGGGGAAGAACTCACAGGATTTATTGATATGGTAAGTGAAAAAGCTTATCAATATCATGCTGGTGCTGCTGCTGATTCCATCCCATTTCCAGAAGCATTAAAAGCCGAAGAACATCAAGCGAGAGCAGAAATGTTAGAAACTTTGGCTGATTTTGATGATCATTTACTGGAAGAATTATTAGAAGATATCGAACCACCCCAAGAAGAAATTCTCAAAGATTTAAAACTAGAACTAGGTGCTGATTTAGTAGTACCAGTTTTCTTTGGAATTGCAGAACAAGATTATGGTGTGAGACCTTTATTAGAAGCAATATTAAGGGAAGCACCAGCACCAGAAACCACAATGGAACGGCGTTTAGAAAAAATTAGTGATACTCCTTTAGCGCAAGTTCTCAAAACCTTTTATACTCCCCAAGGTGGCAAACTTTCCTTAGTGCGAGTCTGGCAAGGAACGTTAACAGATGGTATTGTTTTAAATGGTATTCGTGCTGGTGGAATTTACCGTTTAATGGGACAACAACAACAGCAAATTAACGAAGCTGTAGCTGGAGAAATTGTTGCTATTTCTAGGTTAGAAGGAATTAAAACCGGAGATACAATTTCTACCAATTCCCACATTAAACAATTACCAAAAGCAGCAGAATTAGAACCAGTTTTTGCGTTAGCTATAACACCCGAAAAACGTAATGATGAAGTCAAACTTAGTGCTGCTATTACTAAGTTATTAGAAGAAGATCCTGCTTTAGCTTGGGAACAACATGGAGACACCCACGAAGTAATTTTGTGGGGACAAGGTGAGATACATTTGCAAGTTGCGTTAGATAGACTGCGACGCAAATATAACTTACCCATGTCTACCCATCTTCCCCAAATTCCTTACAAAGAAACTATCCGCAAACCAGTAAACGCAGTTCATGGACGTTATAAACATCAAAGTGGTGGACATGGACAATTTGGAGATGTTTATTTAGACATTCAACCATTAGCAAGGGGAGAAGGTTTCAATTTCCGGGAAACAATTGTTGGTGGTGTTGTTCCTAAACAATATATTCCTGGGGTAGAAATGGGAGTGAAAGAATTTCTTGCACATGGTCCTTTAGGTTTCCCGATGGTTGATGTTGCGGTGACATTAACTAATGGTTCTTATCACACCGTTGATAGTTCAGAACAAGCTTTTAAACAAGCTGCACGTCTCGCAATGCAAACAGGAGTACCCCAAGCACAACCTACCCTTTTAGAACCAATTTTAAAGGTAGATGTGAATACTCCTAGTGAGTTTACCTCTAAAGTTTTACAACTTTTAAGTGGTAGACGGGGACAAATTTTGGGTTATGAAGGTAGACAAGATTGGTCAGGATGGGATAATGTTTCTGCATACTTACCCCAAGCAGAAATGCACGATTTTATTGTAGAATTGCGATCGCTTACCTTGGGTGTTGGTTCTTTCCATTGGGAATATGACCACCTGCAAGAAGTACCGGATAAAATTGCCGAACGGGTTTTAATTAAAAACGGTAAATAGTCAATTCTCGTTCCCAGTCTCTGACTGGGAATGTTATTAGGAAGGTTCTACCTTCCTTTTTTTCTCACGCAAAGACGCAAAGACGCAAAGGAAGAGGAGAAGATAAGATAAAAAAGTTTATTAGAAAATATAATAAAATCAACGTTTTGGATAAGGTAAAACACCTTTGAAATCTCCACATTCCCAGAAAGAACTATTAATCCAATCATTATCTTCAGCATCCCACAACAAATAATAGGCAACTAATAAAGTATTTATAAATTTATCAACTGAAATCATCCAATGTTGTGCCATGATGTTTAATGTCTCTATTGTTATAGAACTTGATAATGTAAATTTTTGCTGTATTTCATCGTAACTACAAGAACATCCATCAATAAATTTATCAAAATATGGTTCATACTTTTTTACTGGATGTGGTTTTTTAAAGTTTGTAAACCGGACTTTATCAGCAAAAAAATCTAACTTTAACCCAGCGTCAAATCCTTGCGAATCTTGACCATAGGTATAATAATAAAGTGAAGTACCTTGTTGGTTAAAAGTATAAGTAGCACATATAAGTCTTGGAGAAACAAAATCATCACCCTCAAAGTCTGCAAGCACATCATTTATTGACATATTTTTGTTTTTTCTATCTATAGATGAAAGCTGATAGCTGATTACTGATAGCTGATTACTTGCATCAAGTTTATTCTGGTAAATAATCTTGATTTAAAATTTCATCTGTAGTAAAAGGACAGTCTACAGGAAAAGTATCAACTGATAAACCTGTTTCTAAGGATGCTAGTTTTCTCGCATCTTGATAACATTCGCTAAATACTTCAGAAAAATATTTTTTTAAACTGGGACTTTCAGTTAATTCTTCTTTCAATCTGCGTCTATGTTCAAAAATAGTAGATAACCAACTATTACTGCGTTTATCTGGTTGATATTTATATTTGAGAAGGTGCATTAATAAAATTAATAAGTTACTTTTTAATGCTCTTTTTTCACTTCTTCCCATGCTTTCGATCTCTTCAATTAAATTCTCTAAATCAATTTCTGCAAAGTTACCATTTTTTAATTGTTTAGCTGTAGTTTCTATCCATAAATAAAAATCTTCATTATAAAGATTTGAACTAGCAAGGTTTGTAGGTTGAATTGCTTTCATCTGCTGGAAACCTCCGCAAAGAAATTGTGAGATTTTTTGGTAGCTTCTTTAAGTAATTATATAATAATTCCTACTTTTCCTCGTTCCCATTCTCCTGACTGGAAATGCTATCAGGAAGTTTCTACCTTCCGTCTTTCATTAATATTCATCATCATTACCAAAAGTCACACAAGGACTATCAACTTCTACTGCTGGAGTAAAAGAATTACAAAAAATGACAGTAGCACAATTAACCCCTAATTCATCAGGGTGAGTGCATTCCTCCTGGACAAAAAAAGCACAGTCTTTACAAATACTCTTACATGACATTGGTTGCGCGTCTTTGGAGTCTGACATAGTTCAAAAACCTGAATATCAGATAAAACCCACTACATTGGGTATATTGTAGTGGGGAATAGCAGTAACAAACAATGTCATTTTCATCATCTGTTATTTTTGTCACTAGTTTAATTATTTTATGTAAAAATTACATCATTATCTTGCATTTATGGCAAAATACCACATTAAGAAAGTTTAGTTTTCCCATCAGTTAAAATTTTATTTTCGTTTTTATATGTTGTAGCCTTTAATTATACGTTATTTTAATTATACGTTATTTTGTTGGTGATTATGTTCGGGTGCTTTGCGTCAACCCAACCTACTTTTATTTTTATTTTTTTATAAGTTACGTAAATTCTCTGTTGCTTTTTGTGTAGAAATTTTGAGCAATTTATAAGAAATATCGAGAAAATAAACAATTTTTTGGTTGTGGTGACATAAAAATTACAATCACTATTATAATATTTGCAGTTATTTAACACACATCACCATGAGTTCAAAGACTAAGGATTTACAGGTAAGTTACGCTAAAACTCGCTTGCTGCTTGCGTTGTGGGATTTGGGAGGAAGTCAGCAAAAGGTAATTTTCTATCAGTTAATGATATAGAAATATTAATAGAACTATCATCACCATTAACAGGTTACTTAGAGGTTGTCTTAAAAGTTTTCGGCGAATATAATTCGCTACTACACAAACAAAGTCCACCTGCGTGGACTAACGAAAAATTAAGGATTTGAAACTTGCATAGGCAGGTTTTGTCTGTGTAGATGTGATTTTTAATCGCCTAAGTTAGACTTTTCAAACATCCTCTTAGGAAGAATTAAAGAAGATGATTGGACAAAAGATCGCTTTTATTACTTACGCGACTTAGCAATAAATTAAAATTAGACTAAACTTAGATATATATTGCTGCTGTGTAGTAGAAATTTGAGGATAACTTCAAGAAGTTGAAGAGGTAAAAAGATGAGTGTGGTGATTACAGATGATGTCTTGCAGACAATTCAAATGTCTGACAAGGAATTAATTCAGGAAATAGCTATCTTGCTGTTTACACAAGAACGGTTTACTTTAGGACAAGCGAGTAATTTTGTCGGTATGAATCAGCTTGAGTTTCAGCGATTGCTTAACTAGTCGCAAAATTCCTCTTCATTATGATATTGCTGAACTGAGAGAGGATGTCAAGAGTTTGGAAGCTAACAATTGGCTATGATGATTGTTAGTAATACATCTCCTATCAGTAACTTAGCTGCAATTGGTCAGTTAACTTTGTTGCAGCAACTATATGGTAATCTTTTTATTCCCCCAAGAGTCTATCAGGAAATTGTTGCTTGTGGTTGTACAGATCCAGGTACACTAGCACTGCAAACTGTTGATTGGATTCAAGTTATATCTGTTACCAACGTTGATTTAGTTGACACCCTACAAAAAATTTTAGATCCTGGAGAAGCAGAAGCGATCGCTCTTACTGTAGAGTTAAATGCTGATAGACTAATTATTGATGAGCGAAAAGGCAGAAATGAGGCTATCAAGTCCCGATTGCAGGTTACTGGACTATTAGGTATTGTACTAGCTGCTAAACAAAAAGGGATTATTCCGCTAGTAAAACCGATATTAGATGATTTGACTGCTAATGGCTTCTGGATTCGTAAACAGTTGTGTGCAGAAATTTTATCAATTGCAGGAGAATAGCGATCGCACAAGCTCAGAAAATAAAGTTGAAGATGAAGTTATTGTTAATTTCATGATTTGACAAAACTTGACACAACCTGTTTATGCACACAAGATAGTTCTTCCTCGTCGAGATTAGCGTAACAGGGTTTTCGGTCCGTGTCAAGAAGATTTACTACCTCTATTGCGGAAAAACACCAAAAAAATGATAATTAGCAAACGACGGATTTTTTTGCTTTGATAGAGACGTTCCAGACCCAGAGAGCAAGTCCTAAGTTGACAATTTCATAGACAAAACTATACTTATATTGACAAAAATCAATATATTTTTAGGAAAAAATCAACTACTTGATATATAATACGGTGATATCAAGTATTGAATTGAGACTATTGCCGACGCGAAAACCAAGCAATGATGGTGGTAGTCTTTTTCAGAAACTTAATTGGAACACAATCGCGTCTGGCTAAGGCGTGAAAGTCTACTGAGGGATAACTGCTCCCATGCTCCCGTTGAAGTAGAAAGTAAAGTCTAGTTTTGTCTAGGTTTTATATAGCAGTGTAGAATAGAAAACGCTGCCTTTTAATAGATTAGATATTTTATGGCTAAAAAGAGCATGATTGAGCGCGAGAAGAAACGCGCTAAAATGGTGGAAAAATACGCTGCAAAACGGGAAGCCCTGCTAGAAGAGTTCAGATCAGCAGAATCTCCCCTAGATAAGTTAGAAATTCACCGCCAAATTCAACAACTACCCCGTAACAGCGCACCTAGCCGCCGTCAAAACCGTTGCTGGTTAACAGGTCGCCCCAGAGGAGTTTACCGTGATTTTGGACTATCTCGGAACGTTCTGCGGGAATGGGCGCACCAAGGTTTATTACCTGGGGTTGTCAAGTCTAGCTGGTAGTCATTAACCCAGGGAATAGGGAATAGGGAATAGGTGACAGTAAGCAGGGGAAGCAGGAAAAATTATAACCCAGTCCCCAGTCCCCAGTCCCCAGTCCCCAGTCCCCAATCACCTGTCATTGTCCACAACAACGATCAATTCCCAGACTGTCTAAGAGTAGATCGCTAACGGCGTTGGCGATCGCAAACTCTCCATAAAAGCTTTTAGAAAAATCAAAAGACTGCATCTCTGTAACAATAGCAATTACCAGAGATCCTAAATCATCTTCTCCTTCCATGCGTTGCCTGACAAAAATCTGCGCTGCACGTTGGGCAATTTTTTGATTAACCAGTTCGGGAAGAAATTCTGTATCTAGCCATAACAACAGTCGCTTTTGCAACCATTCGCCTTCTTGTTGAGGATTTTCCGTAGGTGGTAGGGTAATAGGTGGAATTGGCTGAGTCATGTTTGTATATCTTAAATAGATTTTGTGTACCAAGGTAATCTCATACCATTTTGGATTTTAGATTTTGGATTTTGGATTTTAGATTTTGGATTTTGGATTGTAAAAGTCTTGTTAAACAAGCTTTTAACACAAGCTTTTAATCTTTCCATATCTCAAAATCATGGTTCAAGCTGGGATGAGAGAGAAAAACGCAGCAGCAGTCCAATCACAGCTAAATGCGTTCCTTTGGGGGTTTTGTTATGATGTTCATAAACTATGGAATATGATGTTGCTGCTATTATTCGAGGTTATGCTCAAGGATATTTTCTCATGGCTGATGAGCATGATCACTTGGGATGGTATGGAAGTAGAGAACATACTTTGATTCCCTTAGATGAAAGATTCCACTATCCCAAGTCATTACAACGAGTTCTCAACCAAGAAAAGTTTACAGTAGCAGTTAACCGTGACTTTATGGGTGTGGTTAATGGATGCGCTAACCGAGAAACAACTTGGATTTCTCAAGAATTAAAAAAAATCTACTGGTTACTTTACCAAACTGGTTATGCTTATAGTTTTGAAACCTGGCACGGTGATCAACTTGCAGGGGGAATTTTAGGGATTGTGATTGGAGGTGCTTTTATTGGTGAATCTATGTTTTATAAAATTCCTGAAGGTTCTAAAGTAGCGATGGTGAAGCTAGTAGAAAGGTTGCGAGAAAGGAAATTTTTATTGTTTGACGCACAAATGATGAATCCCCATTTAGCCCGATTTGGTGCTTATAACGTCGGTACTAAAGAATATGAGACGTTGCTGAGACAAGCTTTGCAAACATCTTGTTCATTAGAATGATAGTTGATAGTTGATAGTTGATAGTTGATTAGGAAACATCAAATTGATTACCCAGTCACCAGTCACCAGTCACCAGTCCCCAGTCCCCAGTCCCCAGTCCCCAGTCCCCAGTCACCAGTCACCAGTCACCAGTCCCCAGTCCCCAGTCACCAGTCACCAGTCACCAGTCACCAATCACCAACCAAATAACGATAGAATGAAATTAATCAGACATTCATCATAAAGCCAAGACAATCATGCCCTCTGATATTGCTGTAGAGAAGAAAAAGTTAAAAAATCCACCTTTGAAGCTTCATTATTTAGGCGATCGCGCCCTCCGTCAACCTGCAAAGCGGGTAACAAAAATAGATGATGAACTTCGTCAACTGGTGCGGGATATGCTGCAAACTATGTACAGCGAAGATGGTATTGGTTTAGCTGCACCCCAAGTTGGAATTAATAAACAACTAATTGTCATCGACTGTGAACCCGATAAACCAGAAGTACCCCCATTGGTATTAATTAACCCTGTGATTAAACAGGTTAGCAGTGAGCTTTGTATTGCTCAAGAGGGCTGTTTAAGTATTCCTAAAGTTTTTTTGGATGTCAAACGCCCGAAAGTTGTAGAAATTGCTTATAAAGATGAATATGGTCGTCCCAAAACCTTAAAAGCTGGTGATTTACTGGGAAGATGTATTTTACACGAGATGGATCACCTCAATGGTGTGGTTTTTGTGGATCGTGTAGATAATTCCTTGACTTTAGCACAGGAGCTATCTAAAAATGGCTTCTCGTATCAAGCTGTAAAACCAGTAGCATAGGGTGGTCTTGTTGTGTATTTAACTCCAAAAAGCGGTTTATTTTTAGGTGGGTCTTGTTTTACAGCGATCGCTGCTGTTGGTTCTGTTTTTGAACTCAGTTCTGGACAACCTGATTTTGGTGTCCAAACTACTACCATTATTCTAGCTCTAAGCATTCCCCTGACTGTTTTATTTTTTATTGCGGCAGTCAAGGATGCACGGGCTAATATTAAATAAGCATCAGGTATACAAAAAGGTAAGAGTTTATACTATTCTTTTACCTTTTGTTTTTTTTGGTGATTGGTGATTGGTGATTGGTGGTTTAAAAGAATTTAATTTAACAAAAAAAATATAGAAAAATCCGTAGGAGAGAGGATTGATTTTTTTCTAGGGGGGTGGTAGGCTATATAGTATCTTCAATACAATGGGATGTAAAGTTTTTAAAAAATTTTAGCAACACTCTATTATACTAGAATAGTACCGCGCCCCAGAGAAAAAGTCAACGACCCAAAGATAAAAAGTTGCGCGACTCTAATAAAAAATAAAAAATAAAAATTGATAGATTGATAATAAGTAATTTGATGAAAACAGAAAATGCAAAAATGGTATTAACATCAACTGATAGTAAATTATTAAGACTTTCGCAAGGACACCTCAACTTACTAGAAACCTGTCCGCGTAAATTCCAGTATAATTATTTAGAAAAACTGACGACACCGACAGATCCCAAACAAGAAGAACATCAGATTGCAGGTAGTCGTTTTCACCTATTAATGCAGCAGAGAGAAATAGGTTTACCAATTAATAGTTTTCTCGAAGCAGATGATAAATTGAAAACTTGGATGAAAGATTTTAAAGAAACTGCACCAGAAATATTAACACCTGATATTAATAATCAAACCTTCCGAGAAAGTGAACATTATCGAACTTTGCAAACACAAAATTACCTAGTGACAGTAGTTTATGATTTATTAATTGCAGATCAAGAAAAAGCACATATCTTTGATTGGAAAACATATCAAAAACCACAAAAAAGAAATGATTTAGCTAAGAATTGGCAAACCAAACTTTATCTGTATGTTTTAGCAGAAACTAGCAACTATTTGCTGGAAAATATATCTATGACTTACTGGTTTGTTCAGGCTAAATCCCGATCTAACAATATTCCTTTTCACTATGAAACCAAAAAACACAAACAGACAGAAAAACAACTTCATCAATTATTAAATAAATTAACAAATTGGTTAGATGATTATGAAAAGGGTAAACCATTTCCGCAGGTAGAAGAATCTAAAACTTGTAATTTTTGTCAGTTTGCTAAACAGTGCGATCGCTTTGCTGATCGGAGGTATGACTCAAAAACTTTAGTAGCACCCGCAATTAATAATCTACCTAATCTTGATATTATTGAAGAAGTAGCACTATAGCAGGGAACTCTTAACAGAGAACAGGAAATATAGCAAAAATTAACCAAATAAATCCAATAAATCCAATAAATCTAAATCAAATAAATCAAAAAATTAACAAAATTAACAAAATTAACAAAATTATGAAAACCTTTGATGAAAACGATACAATTTATGTTCGGGAATTAGGAATTGATGATATAGCACCTGTTTACCACTTAGGTGAAGAACTATTTACCAGCGATTTATATCCTTATTTATACCGTACCTGGGATGAATGGGAAGTAATAGGACTTTATAATACAGATCCAGAATATTGCTTAGTTGCGGAAACAGAAAGTGAACTTGCAGGATTTATTTTAGGGACAATAATTAGTAAAGCATCTTGGACCTATGGTTACATTTTGTGGTTAGGAGTAAATCCTAAATTTCAACGTCAGGGAGTTGCAGATAAATTAGTTGATAAAGTTGTAGCGCGAATGATTGAAGATGGGGCGCGGTTTATGTTAGTAGATACTGATCCTACAAATACTCCAGCAGTGAAATTTTTTAATAGAAAAGGTTTTGGTAACATTCGCCAACATATTTTCTTATCAATGAATTTGAGTAAACATCCATATTATGGCAGACTAATAGATTATGAACATCAAAAAGCAGAAAGGGCAGGTTATAGGCGCACACGAACTACAATTCGTTCTCGAAAATCCGAAGGTATTCCTGGGGAAATAGCGATGAATCCCTTAGTGAATGAATCATCAACAGATTTAATGATTAATGAGGAATAAAGAGAGGAGTTAGGAGTCGTAGGGGCGAAGTAGGGGCGAAGCATTCGGAAAATAACCTTTTCATCAAATTGATAATTGTTCGCCCGAATGCTGACGCTTCCAGCACGCTTCGCGAACGCCCGTACAGGAGTCAGGAGTCAGGAGAATTTTAGATTTTAGATTGGATTCATGAAATACAATCCAAAATCCAAAATCCAAAATCCAAAATCCAAAATCCAAAATCCAAAATCCAAAATATAATCACCAATCACCAATCTCTATTTTAAATTAATTCAATGCAGTGGATTTTATTAGAAACAGAACAAATTCCTGAGTGCTTCATCCAAGCAGTTAAACAGTACACACCTTTATCAAGTGGTATTTTTGCTGCACAATTATTATGGCAAAGAGGAATAAAAACAGAATTAGAATTAGCCAGTTTTGTGAATTTCCAAAGTTATCAAGCTGCAAGTCCTTTTGAATTTGGACAAGAGATGCACTTGGCGGTTAACCGTTTAAAAAAAGCGGCTATATCTGGTGAAAAAATAGCGATTTGGGGAGACTTTGACGCAGATGGTATTACCTCAACTGCGGTTTTATGGGATGGTTTAGGACAATTTTTTATTCAACATGAACAATTAACTTATTATATCCCTAATCGGTTAACAGAATCTCATGGTTTAAATTTAGCAGGAATTGATAATTTAGCCCAACAAGGTTGTACATTAATCGTTACTTGTGACACGGGAAGTACAAATATTGATGAAATTATTTATGCCCAAAAATTAGGAATTGATATTATTGTCACAGATCATCATACTTTACCTGCTGAACGTCCTCCGGTAACTGCAATTATTAATCCTCGTTACTTACCAAAAGAACATCCATTATTTCATCTTTCTGGAGTTGCAGTTGCTTATAAATTAGTGGAAGCATTATATGAAACTTTGCCCGATGTACCCCAACGTCCCCTAGAAGATTTATTAGATTTAGTAGCGGTAGGATTAATTGCTGATTTGGTGCAATTAAGTGGAGATTGCCGTTATTTAGCACAAGTAGGAATTGAAAGATTACAAGCAGATTATAAAAAACCTGTTGTTGAAAGAAGACGACCAGGGGTAGGTAGATTATTAGAATTATGCCAGAAAAGTGGCGATCGCCCTACAGATATTTCCTTTGGTTTAGGTCCTAGAATTAACGCAGTTAGTAGGATTAAAGGTGATGCTAGTTTCTGTGTAGAACTATTAACCAGTCGTGATATACAACGTTGTCAAGAACTAGCAGAAGAAACAGAATTAGCGAATACCCGACGCAAATCTTTACAGAAAGATGTACAAAATCAAGTATTAAAAAAAATCTCCCAATTAGATTTATCAACTACCAATGTCATAGTTTTAGAAGATCCACAATGGGCTAACGGTGTGTTAGGTTTAGTAGCAGGTCAAATTGCCCAAGAAACAGGAAAACCGACAATTTTATTAAGTACAGAAAGCGGAGAATATGAACCAAATAAACCACAATTGGCGCGGGGTTCTGCCAGATCAATTAATGGTGTGGATTTATATCAATTAGTTAACGAACAATCCCATTTATTACATCGTTTTGGTGGACATCCATTTGCGGCTGGTTTAAGTTTACCTGTAGAAAATATCCCCTTATTTACAGATGCAATTAATCAAAAATTACGGCAATCTTTAGGGGGAATAAATCTCACACCCACTGTCCAAGCTGATGTGGTGGTGACAGTTGCAGATTTAGGGAAAGAATTATTTTTAGAACTGAAACTTTTAGAACCTTGTGGAATGGGAAACCCTGTACCAAAATTACTCATTAAAAATTGTTGGTTTGAAAATGCTTGGCATAGAAATCAACAAGATTTAAAAGGTAAGAAAATACAATATATTAAAACCGAGTTTGACATTAGAGATGATTCTAGTAAAAATCCTTTTCCTGGTATTTGGTGGGGACATTATAAAGAAGAATTGCCTACAGGTAAATGTGATTGTATTGCGGAAATAGATTTTAATAGCTTTAAAAAACGTTATGAAATCAGATTAATTGCTGTGCGTCCTAGTGCTGATTTAGAAGTGCAAACTGAGAAATCAGTAATGATTTTAGATTGGCGAAATCAGGATGTTTCGGAATTTACTGTAGATGATTCAATATTAATTATTAAAGATTGTCCCACAACTTGGGAGGATGTAAGAGCTTGGTTGAGAAAATCGGTTTATAAACAACAAAAACTAGCTTTAGCTTGGGCAAAACCAGAAAACCAAACTCCCCAGGAAATTTGGTTAACGTTGGTAGGAGTTGCTAAATTTATCAGTCGCAAAAATCAGCTAGTTACCCGTGTACAAATATTAGAAAAACTGGGTATTAGTGATCCTAGTTTATATTTAGGATTTCAGGCTTTGAAATATTTAGGTTTTACTATTGAACGTCAAGATCGTTATCTACAAATTACGTGGAATGAATTTATCAATGATACAACTAAGGCTGAAAATGCAGTTAATAAATTTTTAGCCGCATTACAAGAAGAACAATTTCAAAAAAAATATTTTGCCACAGTTCCTATATCTACTATTCAGGCGATCGCTTTTAATGGTTTACTTTGATAACAGTAAGATATAATCAATTTACCTACCCATAATATTATTTGCAGTTATGGTTAACACTTCTGTAAAAACTGTCCATAATTATCCTGATTATATTCCGCCTTTGGAAAGTGGCGATCGCCTGACTCGTCCAGAATTTGAGCGCCGTTATAGTGCTATGCCAAATCTCAAAAAAGCTGAATTAATTGAAGGAGTAGTTTACGTGGCTTCCCCTCTGCGTTTTGAACCTCACGCCGAACCTCATGCTAATTTAATGGGTTGGTTGTGGTCTTATAAAATAGTTACACCTGGTGTCAGACTGGGTGACAATGCAACAGTAAGACTAGATTTAGACAACGAACCTCAACCCGATGCTGTACTATTAATAGATACAGCCTGTGGTGGCAAGTCTTATATAGGCGCAGATGGTTATATAGAAGGCGCACCAGAATTAATCGCAGAAGTAGCAGCCAGCAGTGCTACCAAAGATTTATATGATAAAAAAAGAGCCTACCGTCGCAATGGAATTGAAGAATATATAGTTTGGCAGGTTTTTGAAGGTACTGTAAGTTGGTTCAGTTTAAAGAATGGTGAATATATAGAACTGGTAGCAAATGAACAAGGAATAATTAAAAGTCAAGTATTTCCAGGTTTATGGCTGAATGTTTCCGCATTAGTAACAAGAAATATGTCACAAGTAATGGCTACTTTACAGACAGGTTTAAGTTCAGGAGAACATCAAGATTTTGTAGAAAAATTAGCTGGAAATAGTTATATATCCTGAAATATCCGTTGTTTCACCCGTTCTAAAACGGCTTTCTCCTCAACAGATAGCCCTGCAAATAACATTTCATATATTAATGGTACACCTAATTCTAACTCCTCTAAAAGATGATACTGACTAAATACATCTTCTGGTGTTCCTTCTAAGATCAATCTTCCTTTATCCATAACAAAAACCCAATCTGCCCAACGATAAACTAAATCTAAATCATGGGTAGCCATTAATAAAGTTGTGCCATTACCATGAATTTTTTTGAGCGTATTCATCAGGTTACGAGTGTGTTTTATATCTAAATATGCTGTAGGTTCATCTAATATTAAAAGTTGAGGTTCTAATACCATGACATCAGCTATAGAAACTCGTTTTTTCTGCCCTAAGCTAAGATGATGTACGGGTTTTTCTGCTAAACTGTTTAGCCCAAATTCACCTAATATTTTCTCGACTCTGATTTGAATTTCCGATGGGGATAAACCCAAATTACACAACCCATAGGATATATCTTCCTCAACAGTAGATGCGACTAATTGCTGTTCTGGATCTTGAAATACTAAACCAATTTTTTGCCGTAATTTTGTCAGATAGTTTCTATGATAGCTTAACGGTTCATGCAACCATTTGATAATTCCCCGTTCAGGTTTATATAAACCATTAGCTAATAAAAATAGCGTGGTTTTACCACAACCATTTTGACCAATTAAGGCACACTTTTTTCCAGAGGGAATTTTTATATTTAACCCATTTAAAACTGATTGTTGTGTACCTGGATAGGTGTAATATACTTGTTCAAATTCTAGTAAATATTCCTGCATTCCATCCTAATTCTATTGCTATTAAGACTACACAGCCACTAATTGCTTCAATAATATATCGTTTAGATAATTGATAACGTTGGGGATGCCAGACTCTAAATTCTTCTGTCATTCCCCTTGCTGCTAATCCCAAAGAAAAACGATGATATTGTTGTAAAGTACGCTGTAACAATTGTCCTATTAATATTGCTAAACTTCTCATTCCTATTTTCCAGTTGCGGTAGCCACAACGAGAATTTTGTGCTATCCATAATTCATTGGCTGTGTTTAGAATTATGAAAATAAACCGATACATTAATAATAATAAATCGGTTAAAATTGCTGGAAATTTTAAGTATCGTAGCGTTTGTAATAATTCTGTAAATGGCACAGTTAACATGAGAAAATATAAACAAGAAATGGCTGCAAAGGCACGACAAAAAATTACTAAAGCTTGTATACTTCCACTGTGACTAATGTAAATATAAACAGTACCAAACTTTAACCCATATATTAAATCTCTTTGAATTTGTGAAAAGTTAGCGAGGTTGACCATATTAATTGTTAATGCTGGTAAACTTGTCAACCAGAAAAAACTAGCAAAAATTAACAACCGCAAATAGATTTTCAGAGGAATTTTAGCATACACTACTGTCCAAATACCCATCCATAATGATAGTAAAATTTGTACAAATGGATGGGTGAAAAGTGCAAGTAACAGCGTAGTAAAGGCAAAGATGATTTTATGTGTTGGGGGAATTTGTCGCAGTTGATTAGTATAAGCTAAAGTATCTAATTTTAGGCTCATTGTGTAGACTTATTCTTCATGTTTTTGTTGTTGAGAACGTCCTTTATACAAACCAATAGCATAACCAATTACTCCCGCACCTATGGCAGCTTGAGCAGAAAATAATAAACTAGCTACTTCCCCACTAGGAGGTTCAAATATTGATTGAAACCAAGGTTGATATGCGGGTTGAATTTGACTAATGGCGGTTTTGGCTTTGTCATCGGCACCACCAAAATCAGCATTTCTGACTAATATGAGGGGAGCAAATGCTAACGCGAATACAGCTAAGACTAATAGCCAGTTATTAAAATCTTGTTTAGACTGATTCATTACTTTCAGTTTCCCGTTTGATTAACTTTAGCAATTCTAATTCTTGAGGATTATAGGATTGTAACCAATTCCATACCAACACCGTTAGCAGTCCTTCACTAATAGCTAAAGGAACTTGAGTAATAGCAAAGATACCAGCGAACTTGGTAAATGAAGCGATAAACCCACCAACAGGTGCAGGAAAAGCTAAAGCCAGTTGGATAGAAGTAATAATGTAGGTGAGTAAATTAGCGATCGCTGCTGATAAAAATATAGCAATTCTTTGTTTACCACTACACCGAATAATGAGATGATAGATCCAGTAAGCGGCAAACGGTCCAGCGATCGCCATTGAAAAAGCATTTGCTCCCAGAGTTGTCAAACCACCATGTGCCAGTAACAAAGCTTGGAACAATAGTACCAAAGTTCCTAAAACTGTCATCGTCAAAGGTCCAAACAGCACCGCACCTAACCCTGTACCTGTGGGGTGAGAACAACTACCTGTCACAGAAGGAATTTTTAACGCTGACAAGACAAAAGTAAAAGCACCAGCTAACCCCAACAATAACTTCAATTCTGGGTTAGCTTGAGTAATGCGAGTCAAACTTCGCAAACCGAAAACAAAAAATGGTAATGCTACAACCCACCAAAAAACCGCCCATTGCACTGGTAAAAAACCTTCCATAATATGCATAGCATAGGCAGGTTTAGGTAAACCAACTACTAAGTAAAAACTAATAAATCCCATCAGGGTTAGACTCATCCAACCCCGTTTTTTTAGAGACATAATCTGTACCTCGCAGATTGATGTAAAAGTATTGTCATCGGCGGGCATCCTGACTTAACCTAATAATGGTTCACAGTTGCGGGACAGCGCCGGACTTGCACCGAACTTTCCCCCTTGCGTCCAATGACTGCTCCTCATCAGAACCGATGGGAGTAACAATATCATGACTAACGCCAGTTGCTAGTAAAGTTTTGCAAATATAGCAAAAGTCAGGAGTCGTAGGAGCGAAGCATTCGGGCGACTAATTATCAATTAGACATCTCCGAAAATTAAAGGCGAAGCCATAGTAAAATAAAGTATCGGAGCGTGGCGGAGATACTTTAATTTCATTTCGGTGGTTGTGGCTCACTCGATTTTCTTATAAATTTCCCGGACAATACTACCACCAAGCACAAAAAAGGCATCGACAGGCTGTGAAGAAGCAAAAACTAAGGTTATAGTAGTGAAAGTCAGCCAACTTAGCAGGATCAAACACAACCCAAAAGCAATATTTCGTAACAATCGCCACAGTTTTCTAAATCTCATCAGCCAAGAAACTAATGATTTGATGGTAGGTTTGTGCTTCATAACATAGAAAATTAAAGCTTTATTGTTTAATATTGAAAAATCCAGCCATCAAGTCAACAAAGCGCTATCTTAGGAAAAGGATCTTAGTTGAAAAAAGAAAAGAGTGATGAAATTCACACAAATGCTGTGGCTGCTTTAACAGTAAAACCACTTCCATCCCAGCGATATTTATTAATAAAAAGACCGTAATTTCCACATCATTTACAAAGGAAAAAATGATGGATTAATCTTAGATTAAGCATAGCTCATAAGTAGAGTATAAAAACTTAAAAATTTCAGGAAAGCCTGATTGCTAAACTGTCAACAATACAATTATTTATTCCATCTGTATACATGAATCAATCTGCGAAACGTCACTCACCGCTCCAAGCAGCCTTGATTGGTGGAGCGATCGCTACAACTGCTACTATATCTTTATTTGGTCAAGCTTGGACAAAGTGTGTTCAAGCCGCTTTACAAGATAGTCCAAAAGCGTTAGTTGACCAAGTATGGCAACTTGTAAATAGGGAATATGTTGATGGCAAATTTAATCAACAAGATTGGCAAGCAATTAGGCAAAGCCTGTTAAGCAAAGAATATACCTCCAATGAACAAGCTTATGTAGCTATCCGCCAAGCCTTGCAAAGATTGGGTGATCCTTACACGCGGTTTATGGATCCCAAGCAATTTGAAGCCCTCACCCGTCAAACATCTGGAGAGGTTACGGGAATTGGCATTCGCATGGAAATCAACGAAAAAAACCAGCGATTGACAGTGGTTGAACCTCTAGAAAATTCTCCAGCCCAGAAAGCAGGTATTAAAACAGGGGATGAAATTGTAGCGATTAACGGTAAACCCACTCTCAATATGAAAGTGGAAGAAGCATCTAATTTGATTCGTGGTCAAGCGGGTACTGCCATCACCTTACGACTGTCAAGACCGGGAAAAAATCAGTTTGATGTCAAGCTGACGAGGGCAACTATCGAAGTTCCCATAGTAAATTATACCCTCAAACAAGACGGTGGCCGTCGCATTGGCTATATTCGGTTAAGGGAGTTTAGCAGCCACGCTGCGGATCAGATGCGAAAAGCGATTCGTGACTTGAATCGTCAAAACGCTGATTCCTTTGTCTTAGACTTGCGTGGCAACCCAGGCGGTTTATTACAAGCAAGTATTGAAATAGCGCGGATGTGGCTAGATAATGGTGGCATTGTCAAGACAGTAGACCGTGTGGGAGATAGTGAAGAAACCAAAGCCAATCGCACAGCTTTGACAAATCGACCCTTAGCTGTACTTGTAGACGGTAATTCCGCTAGTGCTAGTGAAATTCTCACCGGCGCACTCAAGGATAATAACCGGGCGGTAGTTGTAGGTAGTCAAACCTTTGGTAAAGCCTTGGTACAATCAGTCCATGAACTGAATGACGGTTCTGGGTTAGCTGTCACCATTGCCCACTACTATACCCCCAAAGGTACGGATATTAACAAGACAGGAATTATACCAGATATTCAGCTAGATTTAACGGAAGCACAGGAGCGTCAGTTAGCTGCTAATCCCAATTTAATTGGAACTCTAAATGACCCACAATACGCTCGTGCTATTCTAGCTCTCTCTAATACAAAATTTGCCCAACCTACAACACCTTCTCAAACTTCTCAAAATACTCAACCTTTGAGTATTCGCGCTGAAGATTTGAAATTTTAATTTTAAGGAGTCAGAAGTCAGGAGTCAGTAGGGGCAAACCCCCCGTGGTTGCACTTACAGAAGTCAAGAGTAAAGACTTGAAAAATAAGATCCCCGATTTCTTGAAGATGTCGGGGATCTGCTATTATTTATACTATAAATAGGGGTTGCTGAATAAAACGGATTGCCCCTTCAGGGGCAGTCATGGTAGATTGTTTTTAACAGGAATGGTAATCAACCTGTATAAAAACCTAACTGCCTAACGGCAATCTGTACTTTGACAACTGAAGATTGGTGGGTTCTATTCCATAGTTCTAGTTTCTTGCGAGGAATAGGTAAAATCTACCCTTCGGGAAGGCGCTTCGCGTCTACATGGGAGCTGGACTTGTGTTGAGCGCACTTGTACTGAGCCTGTCCTGAGCCTGTCCTGAGCCTGTCCTGAGCCTGTCCTGAGCCTGTCCTGAGCGGTGTCGAAGGGCGGTGTCGAAGGGCGGTGTCGAAGGGCGGTGTCGAAGGGCGGTGTCGAAGGGCGCAGTCGAAGTAAGTCGAAGTAGTCGAAACACGACACAGAATTTAAACTCAAACAAAATTTGGCATCATCCAACTAGGGAAGGGCATTCCCTAAGTAACGCTTGGGGAGAGAACCACCTCTGGATGAGAAACTGCAAGGGATCTAGTCTAAGTGGACTCGTTGAATCAAGAATATCTGCTCCTTTAGGACGCAGAGTGCCAAAATGGAGAAGCAGATTTACCAGACAATTAGAACATAACTTGCCTCAAATCTTCCTCATCCCCAGTACCCAATCTTAACCAACTTTCGCTAAATTAGAGAAAGGTAAATCAACAGCAAATCTAAGGGAATTTTCAATGTCAGCACAACTGTTACTGGTAGATGATGAACCAGGGTTACGGGAAGCCGTGAAAGACTATTTACAAGAAAGCGGCTTTAGTGTTCAAGTTGCCAGTAACGCCCGTGAAGGTTGGGAATTGATGCAACAAAATACACCTGATTTGGTGATTTCTGATATTATGATGCCCCAGGTGGATGGCTATCAGTTTCTCAAACAACTGCGAGAGGATCCACGGTTTCATGCATTACCAGTAGTATTTTTAACTGCTAAAGGCATGACAGGCGATCGCATTCAAGGATATCAAGCGGGTGTTGACGCTTATCTACCCAAACCATTTGATCCTGATGAATTAATAGCCATTGTAGAAAATTTACTCACCCGTCGCACTGCTCAAGCCCCAGCGATAGGAGAAGATAGTGAAAACATGGACATTGCCAAATTAGCCCATGAAATTTCCAAAATCAAAGATTTGTTAAGTCCCAGAACTGCCATTGCCCAGACTCCACCTCCATTTAAAATTGATTTAACCCCCAGAGAGCAAAGTGTATTAAACCTAGTAGCACAAGGGTTGATGAACAAAGAAATTGCTCGCCGCTTAGAAACCAGCGTCCGCAACGTCGAAAAATATGTCAGCCGGTTATTTAGTAAAACAGGTACTAATAGCCGTACAGAATTGGTAAGATTTGCTTTAGAACATGGACTAGCTCAGTAGTAGCCAAACTAAAAAAGAATATCACCATGATCAAGAGGATTTACAGAGACAGCTTTCTGATTCAAATTGAATGAAAACGATTGGTAAGATTGGTACAATGCACCTGGTTGAGTTTGCTATCAAACTCTACTAAATGTAAATGGGTTCTTGTGATAGAAATGAAACCCTAAGTTTTTGTGAAATTTCCCTGAGTATAAATTTTCAACCACCCTAACCAAAAATTTGAGCAAGGGATGAGCGAATCAACAGACATCCAGGTTTTGAGGTAGTGCAACTGGCAAGGGGTTAATGTAGATGCTGAATTGAACTTATAGATAATCTTCTTGGTTGTGTTGTAGAGTGACTTTATTTCTCTCTATTGTCTATTGGCTGTTATCAACAAAGTTTCTTAAGCGCATCAGTTGTCGTCTCATTTGAGGTGAGGCTTTGAACTCAGAAACCTCCTGCGCCTTTACAGACGCTTGTAGTGTTTCCAAAAAGTCATCAGATCCCTCAGTGAGTGCGTCTAGTAGCACCTGCAAAAGCTGTTCGCGATCGCCTAACAGACTCTTTTCCTCAATCAAACGGAACTTGAGATGTATTTCGCACTCATAGACACCTACTTCGAGATTATTGATTTGACGCGGTAATGCTTTGGAGTTCATAGTTTTGAGGATTCCTTTACTGGGTGTTTATACAGGTGAGAAACTAAAATATCCAGAAAAAAAATTCTTTATATTTCCTTTAAATACAAAGAACTGATTGAATGTAAGAGGCTTTTCTCATCCATCAAATTTGCGTTCAATTTCTCACTCCCCCCTATTTTTATTCCAAGTGGTTTTTTACTGTCTAGGTTTTGATATTCCCGTGGTAGTTTTGGCATATCTAATTCATACACTATTATTCAGTTTTTAAGATTCTATACAATAAAGTTTCTGTAAGAACTTGTCCAACCTTTTTCAAAGTTTTTACATCAACTTTATGGAAACGTCAATAACTGTGCAACTTTTTACGCTAATCATAGTGAGGTTACTTATGGAAATTGGTGATTATTTTCCCTTTGTTATCCGCCAGTTAACATTTTAGGCAATTTAGGTTAAATCAACAATGTGTTCTTTTTGATCTGTAAAAATTTAATGGGTAAGATAGTAAGTTTGTCAACTGTAGAAATTCGGTTGTAGATCATCACATATACACTGAACTAAATTATTTTAGCCCAGAATTTTTTCCAATTCTTACTGGTTCTAAATATTACTGGCTATGTCGAAAAAGATATTTTCAACTCAAAGCTTGTAAGTTAAAACAATTAAGCTGAGGGAGAGCAGTTAAAATAGTTGCAGTGTAATTAGCCGAAATCTTACACCTTTTTATGGATAACCCGATGCTGCTCAAGTCCACAACCCGTCATATTCGCATTTTTGCGGCGGAAATGGAAAAAGATGAACTAGTTCCTAGCAATCACGTCTTGACGTTAGATGTTGACCCAGACAACGAATTTAACTGGAATGAAGACACACTACAAAAAGTTTATCGTAAGTTCGATGAACTAGTAGAAGCTTCCAGTGGTGTAGACCTAACAGATTATAACTTACGTCGGATTGGGTCAGACCTAGAGCATTTTTTGCGATCGCTCCTACAAAAAGGTGAAATTAGCTACAATCTCTCTAGTCGCGTTACTAACTACAGCATGGGACTACCCCAGGTTGCATCTAACGCCAATAAATAAGATGGAGAGTGGTTGTTGATGAGTTACAAGATTTATAACTACATTTATAACTCTATAACTCACCAACAAATTAGGTGTATGGCAAAACTACCCCCAAAGAGGTAGCTATCCTGGAAAAAGAGGAGAAAAGGCAAGGGTGCAGGGTGCAGGGTGTAGGGAAAAAGTTCAAAGTTCCCAGTTAATAATTCCCAATCCCCAATCCCCAGTCCCAATCTCCTATTATCATTGAGTACAAAAACATCAGCGGACTAAATTACCGCTACTCATGCTGTTGAATAAATTGCCAATCGCTGATCGGTTCGACAAATATGGAAAATGACGCGGCAACGCTTTACTGCCCAAATGAATATTGTCAAGCTGCCAATCCCTTGACCCACAAGTATTGCCAGCGATGCTCCACACCCTTACCCAAGCGTTACCTGTGGGCAGTGGCAGATAGTGTGAGCCTGGGTAGTCCTGGAGAAATTTTAGCCGATCGCTATTTGGTCATTGGTCAATCAATCATTCTTGATCTCAAACCTGGTTTACTACCCCAAATACCTGAATTAGATAATTTATACCACATTAAAGCTTATCTAAGACTCATACCTTACCGCTTGCATATACCACAAGTGTATGGGATCATCTCTCTCCATGAAGGAAAATCTCAACCAGAAATCTTAGTTCTAGAAAAACCGCCCCTGTCAGTTGATAGTACATATACTCAAGTACATCTGTGCAGCCAGCTAACAGCAGCGTGGGATGATGCCTCATCAATGCGGCAAATGAATTGGCTGTGGCAGATAGCGCATTTGTGGCAACCGCTTTTGACTGAAGGAGTCGGTTCTAGCTTATTAGACCCCTATTTAATCAGAGTGGAAGGGGGTTTAGTGCGGTTATTAGAATTGCGTTTTGATCAGCAAACAGCACCAACATTGTCACAATTAGGAGTATTTTGGCAACAACTCCTCAAAAATGCCAAGCCAGCCATAGCTGAATTCCTCAAGCAAATTATTGATGCTTTAATTGATGGTGAAATCCACTCATCTGAACAATTAATTACGGTTTTAGATCAAGGACTGACAGGATTGGGGATCGCCTCCTGTGGACGAAACTCGCCAATCCCAAGCACTAACATTAAAATTATTACCCAAACAGATAAAGGACCTTCTCGTCAACGCAACGAAGATGCTTGTTACCCACCTAGTGGCGTTCTCGTGAGTAAACCTCCCCAGCAAACCGCCTTAGCTATTGTTTGTGATGGTATCGGTGGACATGAGGGAGGCAACATAGCATCAAATTTAGCCATTGAAACTATTGAGCAAGAGGTGATGCAACTCACTTCTGTTGCTGATGAAAACATAGATCCCTTCAGAATCATCAATAATTTAGAACAAGCAGTAGCACTTGCAAACGATAAAATTAGTCAGCGTAATGATACGGAACATCGCCAAGGACGGCAAAGGATGGGAACTACTCTAGTTCTAGCCTTACCGATTGGCCATGAAATGTACATTACTCATATTGGTGATAGTCGTGCTTATTGGATTACGCGCCACGGTTGCTATCAAGTTACCTTAGATGATGATGTAGCTTCTCGTGAAGTACGATTGGGCTATGCTATTTATCGCGAAGCATTACAACATAGTGGTTCTGGCTCCTTGATCCAAGCTTTAGGCATGAGCAAGAGTGCCTCATTGCATCCTACGTCCCAACGATTTATCATTGATGAAGATGCTGTTTTCTTGCTCACCTCCGATGGATTGAGTGATTTTGATCGAGTAGAAGAGTTGTGGGAAACGGAAATTTTACCAATTCTTGGCGGCAATACAAATATAGAAGATGTTGCAGCCCGACTCATAGAAATTGCCAACACTAAAAATGGACATGATAATGTCACCATCGCTTTAGTACATTACCAAGTCAAATACTGTGAACCAGATATCATTCTCCAAGCGGACATTCCGACTATTACTTCGACTTCGCTCAGTACAAGTTCAGCCAGCAAAACAGTAGATTTGACACCAAGAACCACAAATGTAACTGCTTTAGGCAATGAGTACCAGCAAACTCAAATAATTTCAGAAACCAAGCCTGGGCGTACTGCCAAACTACCGCTACAGTTGTTAATTATTTTAGGTGTGCTTTTAGGAGCCGGTGGACTGGGATATTGGCTCAAAATCCAACGAGAACCACAATCGACAATTACCCCATCAACTCCGTCTGCAACCCCACAACCAACAACAACGAAAACACCAACACCATAAAACTCAGAAAACCCACAAGATTTATCGCCATCAAATGATGACCAAACTCCCGCGCCTTAGTGATTCTCATCACCATCATGGGATATCATAATGCTGGTGATCACTAAAATTAAAATTCACTTTCCAGACAAAACTTGTTGTCAAAACTTGTTGTCAATTATTAGTTCTTAGAGTTTAGTTTCCACAAATCCATGTCCTGCCTAAATCTGGCGATCGCTCGTCTAGTAAATACTGGAAATGATAATTTCGCCATTTGGGTCGTTAAAGCTCCCTATCCCAGTGGTTATGTTTTGCGTGACTGTGTTTTTTCTCCTGAACTGAGTCAAATTTGGCAAGAATGGCAGCAAATGTTTGCTGGTCATAGTCCCCTGGATATTGCTTTGGCTTCGACATCTCCAGGGGCTAAGTACATGACAATTGATTTGAATTTACCCCAGGTCGGTCAAACTACCAGTCCCTACAGTAGTCGGTTGATGCAATATTTAGGCATCAGTTTATGGCGTTGGGTATTCGATGGACAAATTCTTGGTAGTCTAGAACGTAGTCGCGGTATGGCTATGGGTCAAAATAAACGGTTGCGCTTGCGATTGGAAATTCGTGACCCTGATCTAATTGCGCTACCTTGGGAAATTATGCAGCGCGAACCCGGCCAATCAGCAATATCTCTTTCCCAAGATATTTTATTTAGTCGGACTATTAGTGAAGTTGAACCTCTGCCAAATTTACGAACAGATCCAGCTTTAAAAGTCCTGTTGGTTTTGGGGCATGATGATAAATTAGAATTGGAAAAAGAAGCTGCTATTCTGGAAAAAATTTTGTCAGAATGTAGTCCATCTCAGAAAAATTCTGTATCAGCTTGTCTGGTGAAGACACTCTTGCAACCCACTTCACAACAGTTAATTCAAGAGTTAGAAACCCAAAGCTACAACGTCTTTTTTTACGCTGGTCATGGTATGCCAGACCCTGATGGTGGTTTATTATTTTTGGGGCCTGATCTGACCCTCAATGGCATCGAATTAGCCCAAGTATTAACCCGCACAGGTGTAAAATTAGGGGTGTTTAATGCCTGTTGGGGAGCGCAACCAGCAGCAATTAATCAACAAGCTATACCTGCAAGTAGTTTAGCGGAAGTCCTGATTCGTCATGGTGTCCCTGCAGTACTAGCGATGCGGGATGAAATTGCAGACCAAGAAAGTCACAGTTTTATTCAAGCTTTTGCCGAAGCTTTGCGATCTCGTAAACCAATTGATGAAGCAGTGGCAGCAGCTAGACAAGAACTGTTAACAGTATATAAGTTTAATCAACCAGCTTGGACTTTACCAGTTCTCTACCTGCATCCAGATTTTCATGGTGATTTGATCAAAAGTGTGGATGAAGGAATTACGGAATTACCAGATACTGCTGTTTCTGGTATAAATTCCCCAATACCTACGGCTTCTTTGCGATCGCTTTCACCAGAAGGTAAAACTTGGTTACTACGTTCTGGTGTCACTCGTATTGGTCGCACTAAAGATAATGATATTGTTATCCCTGAACTCTATGTTTCTAAACGCCATGCCGAAATTCTCTGCCGGAATATTATCGCTGGTTCTCAATCAGTTCCCACTTATTACCTGCAAGATTTTTCTACTTACGGTACAACTTGGTGTTTAAGTCCAAATGGTTGGCAACAAATTCTCCGTGAAGAAATACTTCTGACATCAGGTATGAAATTAAAGTTTGGCAGTGCTAAAGGCGAAACATGGGAATTTGTGATTGAAGATATGAACAGTGATTGGTGATTGGTGATTGGGAAGAGTAACTAATGACTCATGACTAATGAATTATTTTTTGCGGAAATTTGAATATTCCAGTTGTAGCTGACAACAAGAATAAATTAATGCTAATTAATTGTGAGGTGAAACATGATTAATAAAATCCATGAGTTAGATACTTGTCAATTTTTACCATCGACAGTAGATTTAGAATTATTAGCAGCACTACTACAACCTGAAGATGAGACTTATCCGTGGGATCTGGCTGATCAAGAATCAGAACCTTATTTTCATCAACTAGAACAGCAATTTGAATATGATGATTTACTAGGAGAAGACCTGACTAGGCGATCGCAGGATTTTTATCAGAATTTAGACAAAATTTGGGATCAAGTTTACCATTCTAAAACTGACCGTGATGAACAACCATCTAAATGTATAAAATCAGCTTTACACAGTGTTTTTGCTCCTTCTGTTCCTTTAAGTTGGCTAAATACTATCGCTCAAAAAGCATCGGAAATTATCAATAATGTAGAACAATCTACAAGTGAGAAATTAGTAGAATGTGTGCAAACTTTACTGCCAAATTTGCTCACAGAAGACTTATTTGTTTTAGCCCGTCGTTTTGAACCTGCTATGCGAAGTAATGACCAACAAAAATTGGCAGTTATAATCAGCAATATTGAAAATCGAGATTGGACAGGTTTATCAGAAATAGAACAGGCGAAAGTTAGTTTAGCAATTGCTGATTATGCCTTCAAAGAACTTTCTAATTTACAAGATGAATCGTAAATTTCTGCCGATACAAAAAAGCTAACTAGGGTTTGCTGAAAAAGTCTTTCCGTTAGGAGTCAGGAGTCAGGAGGAGGTTTGAAAATTTCTTTACTATCTCTAGAAATCCAAAAAAATGCACACTTTTTCAGGTATACCCTTGAAAAGCCTTGCACTTTTTTCCTCTTTATCAGCCTGTAACCTTTGTTATGTCTGGGTTTTACATTTATTCAGCAAACCCTACTTAAAGAAAAAATCGTTCCTATCCAACTCTTGAAACTGTCACCGTGGCGTAGCACCTGTCACCTGTCACTGGTTCTTCACAGATAACTTTTTCAGCAAACCCTAGCTAGGGCTTGCGGTAACAGAACTTGTCGAAGTGTCGAAGTGTTCCCTGTTCCCTGCGTCCACGACAAGACTTTGATGCCTGACAGCACGCTACGCGAACCGCAAACCCTACTTGTGTTCGAGGAAGCGAGTAGCGAAATTTTGCGATCGCGTGGGTGATAATGCTCGTGCTTTGAGAATTGCGGCCATCAAAAATGCATAAGATAAAACACCGACAACCACCAACAGCAAAGCATTAATAGAACCAGTAGCATTCCATAAAGCATGGAGAGCGGAGGCGCTTAAATAACCAACAGTGAGAATTTGCCAACCCATCAAAGGTTTGAGGACAGCTAACCCGATAAAATAGCCTAAATAGCCGCTATAAGCCATGTGTCCAGCGACAGAACCTAAAATGCGGGGAATTAATAGTTGTAAACCCACCAGTTGACCTGCGCCTACTCCTGATTGTTGAGTGACATTTTGTGTAATCATTGGTACATATTGGCCAAGAGTTTCCAGCAAAGTAAAACCCACAGCAGAAGCAGTTCCCAGAAGAATGCCATCTAGTGGTTCCCAAACTCCGATCCGTTCTTTCCAAGGTGATGGTACTGAATCACCGATGAAATATGCAGCTAATATTGGTAATGCCTTGAGTAATTCCTCCATTAAACCTGCACCAAAGAACATTCTGATCAGTAATTCGGTGAAGGTAATAGAATCTTGAGATGAGGGTAAACTACCAGGCAAAATCACGCGAAATACAAAGATAAAAAAATCTAATAAAGGACTGACTAAAATTAGCATTGTACTCACTGCCATAGCTATGAGTACCCACCAAGGCTTTTGTTTACCGCAAAGTTGGTAAACAAAGTAATAAGCAGCTGAGGCGATATAAGAGCCAACAATTACTTGATTTGCTTGGGGATGACCTACAGTACCGAACATTAACACTACAAAGATTACTGTTAATATTCCTGGTATGAGGTAAGCTTTGCGAGTTAAATCTTTACCGGTGGAAATGATGGGAAATAGCTGTGTGAAACTAACAGAGTCATGCTGTGAGTGCAGTTTTCCATTTTTGGTAGAGGCTCTTGCTGTACCTTGGTTAGTTGTGATTACGGTTGGTTGGGAAACAAATTCATGCTCAAATATGAATTGTGGACCATCAGCACCCAAAGAAATGCGATCGCCGTGGTGTAATTCCTGAGAACCTACCAAAAGTTGACCATTTAAAAAAGTACCATTGGCACTGTTTAAATCGCAAATCACCCAGCTAAATCTGCCATCTGGTGATAGGGAGAGGGGACGAACCACTGCATGACGACGAGACACCATCCTGTACATCATGGCATCCAAGACAACTTGGCAGCTAGGATCACGTCCAATGACCATTTCTTGATTCGGAAGCAGTGAGTAGCGAGATTCTGACTGGGAAGCTACTTCATTACTAGACACTAGCCGCAGAAATGCATTCTGTCTTGCGTTTTTGCCTGTCATCGAGTTAGTGAGTGTGTCTAAACAAATTCATGGCTTATGCCATGCTACGCGATCAAATGTTTGGGTAGTAGACTTAATCTTAGCCTGAGAAACGGCAGCACCTCCGATAAATACAACTATAGCTTCACTAACCGATGCTTTGCTCCAGTTCAAAATACAAAATGTTGAATTAACAGCAGTCAGGAGTCAGAAGTCAGGAGGCTAAGTTATCTGACATTCTGCTATTGCTTTGGGAAAGTTGTTGTTTTCATGTCCAGAACGGCTGAGTTTAATGAGAGCGAACCTTTGTAATTGAGTTAACTTTTCCCACTTTTGTAAGGTAATAGTCACACCTATTGCTTGTGCTTTTTCCTGAACACTGGGTGGTATAGTTGCAATGTCCATCCAAGGGGGATGAGGTTCAATGGGTAATTTAGTAGCTTGGTTGCCTGTATGTTCTAAAATTAATTTTTGTAGGTAATCTTGGTAAAATTGAATTTCTGTTTCTTTGGCACAAGGTAATTCTACTAAATTAGCACGTTCTAATGTAGTCATCTGATGCCAATCAGACAATTTCAATTTAATACCACAGGTATCCAATTTGTAACGGACTTGCATCGGTATACAACGGAGAGAGTCAACAAAATCTGCTTCAAATTCAAAAAATTCGGCTGTCATGGGATTTTAGATTTTGGATTTTAGATTTTGGATTTTGGATTTTATGTAAGTAATCAGCTATCAGTAATCAGCTTTTACCTATAAGTGTGGATTAGGAAAATTTTGCAGATGAAATTTGTGTTTTTTAGTATCTTGCTGACTGCTGTTATCGTAGCGTGCCGTTAGGCATTAGCTTACAGCCAAATGCTGAAAGCTAATTTTGATCATTAGACCTACTAGAACGAATTATTAAATAACTAATTGAAAGAGCAAGTACAGCAATTCCTAAACCAATAATATCAATTCCTGTGACTTTTTCTAAATCTAGAATAATAATTTTTCGGGCAACAGCAATTAAAGAAGTAACAATTACTAATTCAACTTGAAAAACGTGCTTTTTGAGATAAGCTGTGATATTTTCTAAAATTTCTAAAGCAATGAGAATATTTAAAAATAAACCAAATACCTTAAATACAACTTTCTTAAATTCACCATAGGGCGCATTAAATAATTCGTTGAACAGAAAAATACTTAAATCTGAAATTGCCACAAAAATAACTATTACCATCAAAATGGAGAGAATCTTAGAAACTATTACTTCGATGTTTTCAATGACGTGCATGAAGTTATCGTCGCTAGTCCAAGCTTTAATTTGCTTAAATAATCTCTTCATTAGTTTCTCACACTCCAATTGATACTCCAAAATAAATCTTCAAGAATCATCAAGAATAATCGTTACTATAGATTATGGACTATATTAGCCGTTCTTGAGGAATTTACTTAGAAGTTTACCATTGTGAAGCTTACCATTGTGAAGACTGAAGCTGATAATTTTTGGTGGTAATTTCTACAGAAATTGGAACTAACTGCACAGCACAAGCTTTTAATTCTGGTTGCAAAGAATCAGGACATGATTCAGAATGAGTTAAAGCGTTAGCTTCAGCATCATCTGCCCATAGCTTACCCCAGTGCATGGGGACAAAAACAGTACCGGGGGATATAGCTTGAGTGATTTTAGCAGGAAACTTAGCTGAACCACGACGCGATCGCACTTCCACCACCTGACCATCAACAATACCTAATTTTTCTGCATCACGGGGATGAGTTTCTAGAAACGGTTCGGGGTGCATTTGTTTAATTTTATCAATTCTTCCGGTGCGGGTTTGGGTGTGCCAATGCCCGTATAATCTGCCAGTAGTTAAGATAAAAGGATAATTAGGATCAGGTGGTTCAGCTAAACCTTTAGAATAATATGCACCAAACTTAGCGCGACCATCTGAAGTATGAAAACGTAAATTTGTATATAAACGTTGAGTTTCTGAATTGTTACCCTGAGAAAAAGGCCAATGAGTTGGACCATTTATTGATAACAACTCATGACTTAAACCAGACATATCACAAGGACGATCACAAGTTAATTGAACAAATTCGTGATAAACTTCGGCGGAATTTTGAAAGTTAAACTTATCTTGAAAACCTAATCTTCTGCCCACTTCTGCGAAAATTTCCCAGTCTGGTTTTGCTTCTTTTGGTGGTGTTTGAAAAGCTGAACATAACGTTACTCTTCTTTCAGAATTAGTCATAATTCCAGTTTTTTCACCCCACTGCGCTGCTGGTAATAAAAGATGGGCATAACTAGCAGTTTCCGTAGGATAATAAGCATCTTGATAAATAGTAAAAGGAGATTTTAATAACGCTTTTTTAGTCCGTTCTAAATCTGGCATACTCACAGCAGGGTTAGTTGCAGCTATCCATAATAATTGGACATTTCCAGATTCTAAACCTGTAATCATATCCCAAGCAGTTAAACCAGGAATAGGTGAAATTTTACCCCTTTCTAAACACCAAAAGTCCTCAACTTCTTGGCGATGTTCTGCATTTTTTACTAACCGATATCCTGGTAATAAATGCGATAAACCTCCTGCTTCTCTACCTCCCATTGCATTAGGTTGACCTGTTAAAGAAAAAGGACCAGCACCGGGTTTACCGACTTGTCCAGTCATTAAATGTAAATTAATAATAGTTCTAACTTTTGCAGTACCTTCAGAAGATTGATTAACACCCATTGACCATAAAGAAAGTACAGATTTTGATTTACCCCAATATTTTGCAGCCGTTTCTAAATCTTCAATATAAATACCACATTGACGGGCAACAATATCAGGAGAATAATGACGAATTACTTCTGCATAATCTGGAAAATTGCTAGTACAATCATCAATAAAAGCTGTGTCTAAATAATTCCATTTCATTAATAAATGGGCAATTCCATTTAACAAATCAATATCAGTACCGGGACGAATAGCTAAATGTAAATCTGCTGCTTGGGCGGTAGGAGTGCGACGGGGATCTACAACTACCATTTTTACATGACGATTTTTTTTATGATATTTAGCTAATCTATTAAATACAATAGGGTGACATTCTGCGGTATTTGTTCCTATTAAAAAAGCACAGTCTGTTAATTCTAAATCATCATAACAACAAGGAGGTCCATCAGAGCCAAAACTTTGTATATACCCAGATACCGCACTAGACATACAGAGACGGGAATTAGCATCGAAGTTATTAGTTCCTAAACAACCTTTGAGTAATTTTTGGGCAATATAATAATCTTCTGTTTGAAATTGTCCAGAACCATACATACAGATTGATTCTGCACCGTGATTAACTAATGTTTTTTGAATATTTTGGGTGATAATATTCAAGGCTTCGTCCCAGGTAATGCGTTGAAAATCTTGATTTAATGATTTTCTAAACATGGGATAATGTAATCTATTTTTGTGAATTGCTTCGGTAATTGTTGCACCTTTTACACATACCATTCCTTGACTTGACGGATGATTTTTGTCTCCTCTAACTCGCCAAGTTGGTGTTCCTTCGCTGTCTCTATTTGTAGGTTTTCCATGTTGTGCTGGCGGGGTGACTTCTAACCCACAACCAACTCCGCAATAAGGGCAAAGTGTTTTTGTAATTTCATTCATAATATTTGGGATTTTTTTATTGCACGCAGAGACGCAGAGAGAGGTTTTTGCATTTTCTTTGCGTTCTACCCTGCGGGATCTCCTGACTGAGATTGCGTCTTTGCGTGAGTTATTTAAGAATTTACTCTTCAATGTGGGCGCAACGACGATAGAGAAAGTCTAAAGCGTAATTTCTCAAATGATAATATTCTGGGTTTTCCATGATGAGGCGACGGTTACGAGGACGAGAGAAGGGAATTTCTAAAACTTCGCCAATATTTGCTGCTGGTCCGTTGGTCATCATGACTAATTTATCTGCTAGAAAAAGTGCCTCATCAATGTCATGGGTAATCATTAAAACTGTGACTTGATGATCTGACCAAATTTGCAGTAGTTCTTCTTGTAATTCTTCTTTGGTGATGGCATCTAAAGCACCGAATGGTTCATCTAAAATCAGGACTTGGGGACGAATAGCTAAAGCGCGGGCTATGGCTACTCTTTGTTTCATTCCTCCTGATATTTGATTGGGTTTCTTTTGGGCTGCTTCTGTTAGTCCTACCATTGCTAAATGTTCTCTAACTATTGCCCGTTTTTCGACTTGGGTTTTATTAGGAAATACGGAATCAACAGCGAGATAAACGTTATCAAAAACATTCAACCAAGGTAGTAAACAATAGTTTTGAAATACCATCATCCGGTCGGGTCCTGGTTCAGTGATGGGTTGACCTTGTAACCTTATTACACCGTTTGTAGGTTTATTAAATCCAGAAACCATATTGAGAAGTGTGGATTTTCCACAACCGGAATGTCCTATTAAACAAATAAATTCGCCTTCACGTACTTTCAGGTTAATGTCATCTAGGACGGTATATGGACCTTCGGCAGTGGGGTAAATTTTGTTGACTCCTTCAATTACTAAAAAGTCTTCTTGTTTCTGGGGTCGTGATTGTTTGTTGGTTTTGTTATTGAAGTTTAATATTGTCATGGTTTTTTACTAATAGGTAATGGGTAATTCAATTTTGGATTTTGGATTTTGGATTATTTTTGTCAACTCCAATCTAAAATATAAAATTATTCTGACTCCTGTACGGGCGTTCGCGAAGCGTGCTGGAAGCATCAGCATTTAGGCGACTAATTATCAATTTGTGTCCCTATTTTCCGAATGCTTCGCCCGTACTCTTTACATAAACACCTCTTCAACGCGAAGCTGGCGTTTAATTTCCGAACTTTTGAGATATTCAATTGGTTCGGAAGGGTTAAAGATTTTGCCATCAAATAGTTGAATTGTTTCTTCTCGTCCAATATCTAAAATGCCCATTTCTCTTGCGGCTGCACCAAATATATCTGGACGACAAACTCTATCAATGACTTCTACCCAGTTTTTGGGGAAAGCTACTAAGCCCCATCGGGCTAATTGGGTTAATATCCATAGCATTTCATTACGGTCGGGATAGTTGGCTTTATGGAAATAAAATTGATGGGAAGTTTGTTTTTGATGGTGATTATTTTGTGGGTAATTATCTATTAAACCAGAATCTAAATCTAAATTAGTTAATGTGAGAACTTCTTCCCGGTTGCGAGTGTCGTCACAATATTCACAGGCTGCTAATAGGGCTTTTATTAATGCTAAATGTGTTTGTGGATTTTCTTGCGCCCAGTCTTCTCGCACTCCTAAAATTTTATCAGGATGTCCATTCCAAAGTTCTGATGTGATGGCAATAATAGAACCTATATTTTTTGCAATTGCGTGTGTGTTCCAAGGTTCTCCAACACAGTAACCATCAATTTTTTTATCTTTTAAAGCATTCACCATTTCTTCTGGTGAAATTGTCATTAAACTGACATCTATATCTGGTTCAATTCCTCCTGCCGCTAACCAATAGCGTAATAATAAGTTCTGCATTGATGCAGGATGAACAATTCCCAAGGTATTGGTTTTGTCTAGATCAGCGTTGATAATTTTGTGAAATTCAGCTAAATTTGTAACCCCATTATTAAATAATTCTTTGCTGAAGGTAATGGCGCTACCATTGCGAGAAAGGGTCATGGCTGTAACCATTGAAATGGGCGTTTTACCACCTGCACCTAATGTCATTGCTAGGGGCATTCCTGCTACCATTTGGGCTGCATCAAGTTTACCTGTAGCTACACCTTTAGCAATTTCTTTCCAGCTATTTTCGGCTTGAAGGTTGACTTCTAAACCGTATTGTGCAAAGAAACCTTTTTCTTTGGCAATTATTAAAGGTGCGGCTTGGGTGAGGGGAATATAGCCAATTTCTAAATGTACTTTTTCTAAATTTTTGTTAGAAATAATTGCTGGGGCTGTGGGTTGTTTTTGGCGTTTTTTTGCTTGTTTTTGTTGGTTGAGGAAGTAGATCATTTCGTTCCGCAAGTTGTAATAACTGGGATGGTTAACTACTTCCAGACGTTGACGGGGACGGGGGATAGGAACTTCTAAAATTTGCCCAATATGTGCTTCTGGTCCATTGGTTAACATAATAATGCGATCGCTCAATAATAAAGCTTCATCAACATCATGTGTCACCATTACACAGGTAATTTTGTGTTCATTACAGATTTGCATTAATTGTTCTTGTAAATTACCTCTGGTTAACGCATCCAAAGCACCAAAAGGTTCATCTAATAACAACAATTTCGGACGAGTAGCTAAAGCACGGGCGATCGCAACTCGTTGTTTCATCCCCCCAGATAACTCACTAGGATGTTTGTTAGCTGCACGTCGTAAACCCACCAGATCAATATGTTCTTCTATTATTTCTCGACGTTCTCTTAAAGGTAAATTTTGATGTACTTCATCAACAGCTAAAGCAATATTTTCTCTTACAGTTAACCAAGGAAGTAAGGAATAATTTTGAAAAACTACCATCCGATCTGGACCAGGTTCTCTAACTTCTCTACCCTCCAAAGTCACCCCACCAATACTAGCTCTATCTAAGCCAGCAATAATATTAAGTAAAGTGGACTTACCACAACCAGAATGACCAATTAAAGAAATAAATTCACCCTGGCGAATTTTCAACTCTATATTTTTTAAAGCGATATATTTACCACCATTAGGGAGGTTAAATATTCTGTCTACGTGGTCAATTTCTAAAAAAGTCTTCATAGGTTTAGTAATGGGTAATTGGTGTTTATTTAGATCCCCGACTTCTTTTTCATGGTGTAATTAAATTATAAATAGATGTTAGAAGTCGGGGATATGAGAATTATTTGTGTTCTGTTTGCACAACTTTATCAGCAATAAAAGCCACCATTCTATCTAACAATAAACCCACAAAACCAACATAAACTAACGCAATAATAATCTCACTCAAATTAGTTTCTGTACTCGTGTTGTAGGCATCCCAAATAAACGAACCAATACCCACACCACCAACTAACATTTCTGCTGCGACAATTGCCAACCAAGATAAACCAATACCAATTCTCAAACCTGTGAAAATATAAGGAACAGTTGCCGGAAACACAATTCTCAAGAAATATTTGTCCTTACGTAAACGTAAAACGCGAGCCACATTTACATAATCTTGGGGAATATTTTGTACACCCACAGTTGTATTAATTAAAATCGGCCAAATTGAAGTAATAAAAATTACGAAAATTGCCGAAGGGTTGGCTTGTTGAAAAGCAGCGAGAGAAATAGGCAACCAAGCCAAAGGAGGAATAGTTCTTAATACTTGAAAAATTGGATCTACAGCATTATATAAAAACTTATTCACCCCAATAAATATTCCTAAAACCACCCCTACAACTGCTGCTAAAGAAAAACCTAAAGCTACCCGTCCTAAACTGGTCAATATTTGCCAACCTAAACCCTTATCACTGCCACCATTATCAAAAAAAGGCTGAATAATAAAAGGGTCCCAAGTTTCAGAAAATGTTTCAATCGGACCAGGTAACTGAAAACCAGGAATTAAACAAAGTAATTCCCACAAAACCAGAAAAATCAATAAACCAAAGATTGGTGGTATTACTTTATTTACTAAAAACTTATTAATTACCTTCTGCTGTTTACTACTAACTCTACGACTTCCAACACTAGCAGCCATTTCTTACTCCTTAATTCTCTTTTCTCTGCGCCTCTGGGTGAACCTGAAAAATTGAATAAATATACCAAAGGTAACGGGTAGGGGTAATTCATGAATTACCCCTACTACTTAAACTTTCTTAAGTTGTAAACTCTTTAAATATTCCTCCGGTTTTTCTGGATCAAATTTTACCCCATCAAAAAATGTTTCCACACCACGGGAAGAACTCGTAGGAATTTCCGCAGCAGATACACCCAAAGCTTTAGCTGCTTGTTTCCATAAATCTTCTCTATTTACCTGATCAACCATTTCTTTGATTTTTGTATCTTTAGGTAAATAACCCCAACGAATTTCTTCAGTTAAGAACCAAGTATCATGACTTTTATAAGGATAAGAAGCATTATCAGCCCAGAATTTCATCCGATAGGCAAAGTTTTCTTCCTTGCGTCCATCACCATAATCAATATTACCTTTAGACCGTTCTAAAATGTCAGCCACAGCCACATTAAAGTATTTTCTGTCAGCACAAATTTTACACATTTCCTCTTTATTTTCTGGCTTTTCACACCATTGTTGTGCTTCCATAATTGCCATTAATAATGCTTGTGCTGCGTTAGGATTTTTGTCAACCCAATCTTTTCGCATAGCAAAAGCTTTTTCGGGATGATCATTCCATAATTCACCTGTAACTAAAGCAGTATAACCTAATTTTTGGCTCACTAATTGAGCGTTCCAAGGTTCTCCTACACAAAAAGTATCAACAGTTCCTACTTTCATATTAGCTACCATTTGTGGTGGTGGAACTGCTTCTAAAACCACATCTTGATCAGGATTAATACCACCCGCAGCTAACCAATAACGAATCCATAAATCATGAGTACCACCGGGAAAAGTTATGGCAACTTTGATGGATTTTTTATCGGCTTTGGCTTTATTTACTGCGTCTTTGAGTGATTTACTTTGTAAACCAACTTTTAAATCTTTGAATTTTTCTGCAACTGAAATCGCTTGACCATTAACATTTAGCCGCGCCAATATATACATTGGGACTTTATCATTAATGGTCATTAAATAAGGCATGGGGGTAAGAATATGTGCGCCATCAATACCACCACCAGATGAGCCAATTTTCAGGTTATCGCGTGTTACTGGCCAGGATTTTTGTTTGCTAACTTCTACATCAGTCATGCCATATTTAGCAAAAAAACCTTTTTCTTTGGCAATAATTAAAGGTGCAGCATCAGTTAAAGCAATAAATCCTAATTTAGCTTTGGTTGTTTCTACTTTTGCAGCATTACTAACTGTGGAATTGTTAGCAAGTTGGGCAGTGGAAGAAGCTGCACTATCTGTTGTTGCTGACTGAGAGTTATTAGATGAACAACCGTGCGCTATGATGGAAGTCGCTGCCGCTAAACTGGAAGTAATAATAAATTTTCTGCGGGAAATATTGCTCATTTTCAACTCTCAGTTGTTCGATTTTAGATTTTGGATTTTAGATTTATGCTAATAGAAAATCATTGCCCAGGTTTGATTGGGGTTTTCAATGATGTCTATATTTTTCGGTTTATTTAATGGGAAATTAAGGCTTCTTCCCGAACTTTTGCACCGAAGTTTTGAATGAGTATTTCTTTTAATATGGGTTGTACATCTTCACAAGGAACGCTTTTTTGTACACAAGTTCCTAGTTTAGCATCTTTACCAACTTTTCCACCCATATAAATGTCAACACCTTCTACTGTTTGCCCATTTTTACGGACTTTTGTACCCATTAAGCCAATATCTGCTACTTGGGGTTGTCCGCAAGAATTTGGGCATCCTGTCCAATGAATACGGACGGGTTTTGATAATATTAATTCCCGTTCTAATGCTTTACTCATGGCAACGGCACGATTTTTTGTTTCTATTAATGCGAAGTTACAAAATTGTGCGCCTGTACAAGATACCACTGCTCGCATTAATAAACCAGGATTAACACCAAATTTATTTAACAATGGTTCAGTTAAAAATGTGTTTAAAGCTGAATCGGGAATATTAGGAATAATCGCATTTTGTTCAACTGTAAATCTAATTTCGCCACTGCCATAAACTTCAGCTAACCGGGCAAGTTGAAACATATCATCAGCAGATAATCTACCGACAGGAATGTTTAAACCTGCATAATTTAATCCTGGTTGTTTTTGGGGATAAATCCCAATATGATCCCGTTTTTCCCAATCAATTTCGTCTTTTGGTGCTGCGGGTGTGAATGTTTTTCCCCAGCGTTTTTCTACTTCTGAACGGAATTTTTCTAAACCCCATTCATCAATTAACCACATTAACCGGGCTTTTTGACGGTTAAGACGTAAACCATGATCCCGGAATATTTCAACAATGGCTTTACATAAACTAACTACTTCTTCGGGTTTCACCCAAGCATTTAAAGGAATAGCTGCTTCACAACGTTTACCGGAGAAAAAACCACCGACTAAAACATTAAAACCAAATCCTTCTTTAAATGCTGGTACAAATGCTAAATCATTGATTTCTGCGTGAACTGAATTATCTTTTCCTCCAGTTACAGCAATGTTAAATTTACGAGGAAGATTGGTAAATTCTGGGTTTCCTTCACCTTTATTAGTCAGCATATCTTGAATTTGCTGTACTAATTCTCTGGTATCATACAACTCGTTAGCATCTAAACCAGCTACAGGATCACCTGTAATATTACGGATATTATCCATACCGGATTGGATGGCGGTCAAGCCAACGGTGTTAAATTTATTAAAGATGTCAGGAATATCTGAAAAATTGATCCCGCGAAGTTGTATATTTTGTCTGGTCGTGATATCTGCGCTGCCGTCGTCACCGTAACGCTGTATCACTTCTGCTAAAACATACATTTGACTGCTGGTGAGAATACCGTTAGGTATCCGCATCCGCATCATGAATTTTCCGGGTGTCACTGGGCGAAAAAATACACCTAACCATTTTAGGCGATGGTTGAGGTCGTTTTCGTCCATTGCTTCCCAACCAATTTTCACAAATTCGCTGATTTCGTCTTTAACTGCAAGTCCGTCTTTTTCAGCTTTGAATTTCTCGAATTTATTCAGTTTTTCGGTGGTAGTTGCTGTTTCTGTCATTATGTTGTTTTTTGGGAACAGGACTGAGTTAATTGTTTATCCGTGTTCTTATCGGTGCTGTACTTTCCACTTTTAAGAAAACAACTGATAGTAGTTTCCTGGTTGGTGGTTGTAGCAATTCGATATTGATAAGTTAAGGTGAATTTTCATCACAATTCGTATAGTGTGTTACGAAATTTCTAAAATTATGCAGAAACCGGATATTGGGGTTGCGTTTTTTGCATAACTTCTTGGTTTCTATAGGTGTAAGTGAGGATAAAGAGTAATCTTTAAAAATTTGATAGAATAGGAATAAATGATGATTTCAATGGAGGAAAGATTATGTTATTAACTCAAAATCAACAAGAATCTATGAACGAAAGAATTGAGAAAGTTGTGAAGATTTTGATGGAAGAACGTTCGTTATTTAAGGAAGAATTGAATGCAGAGGAAATGGTGAAAGAGTTATGTAATTTATTTCAGCAAAACTTACCAATTGAGGAGTTTAATAGTATGTATTATCAGCAATTGAAGTCCCGTTGTAGTGGAATTATGGTGACAGAAGCAGTAGCAGGGACATTAAATGAATTAACCCCCGAACTGAGTCGTTAAATTAAGGCTACAATAAAATAAATAGCAAAATCCTCACCAATATATGGTTACATCAACACAACCCAAAACTCAAACCCTATACGATCAAGATTATTACCTGTGGATAAAAACAACTATCAACCAACTTCGCACAGGACAATTTTCTGCTGTTGATTTAGAAAACTTGCTAGAAGAATTAGAAACTATGGGTAGAAGTCAGAAGCGAACAATTAAAAGTTTATTAATTAAGCTTCTTGTACATTTACTAAGACTCAAATACTGGGAACAGGAAAGAGAACAAAATCAAGGACATTGGAAAGGTGAAATTAGAACATTTAGAATACAAATAAAAGATGAAATCAAAGATAGTCCTAGTTTAAAACCTTACATTTTGGAAATATTTGATGAATGTTATCAAGATGCTAGAAAAGAAGCATCAGATCGTTCTCAACTTCCCCTTGATAAATTCCCTGTTATTCCCATCGGCTCTTTAGAACAAATCTTAGATGAAAACTGGTTTCAGTGAAGATGATTAAAATGGGCGAGTTTTCAAAGATTATCTAATTTCCCACCCTGGTAATTACAAATTGCTGGGGATATTATACTGATTTTATTAATGGTTGAGAATCCTGGCAGAAAAGATATTTAGTTGAGAAAACCAAAGGTGAGAAAATATTGTTTTCAATGTTGCCTATGTTTAAGCAATATGTGAGAAATTATCATCAAAATTAACTGTTACAATTAACTTAACTACATTGTGCTATAATCATAATCAAATCAATTAACGGTAAAATCATGAAACTAAAAATCATTGTACATCAAGCAGAAGAAGGCGGATATTGGGCGGAAGTTCCTTCTCTTCCAGGTTGTGCTACTCAAGGAGATTCTTTTGAGGAACTTTTACAAAATTTATATGAAGCTATTGAAGGCTATTTATCAGTAGATATCAATGATATTCAACTACAAGATAATGCTAAGGTTTTAGAAATAGCTATATGAAATCAATGACGGGTAAGGAATTAGCTAAAATCTTGGAAAAACATGATTGGGTATTAATTAGAATCCAAGGAGGTCATCATATTTATGGTAAACTGGGTATGAATGTAAAAATATCTGTGCCTATTCATGGCAATAAAGATATTAAAATAGGATTACTAAGACATTTATTAAAACAAGCGGAATTATTTGATTATCTTGATTAAATTCACGACAAAAATTAATTTATGAGTAATAATAAACAATAGTCAAAAATCAAACCATAAATTACAGCATCTATGAAACGTCGTGAATTTTTCAACTGGGTAGGTTTAGGTTTATTAGCAAGTTCTTTACCTGTAGCGATCGCAGCTTGTACCACAGATACAACCACAACTGCATCTTCCCCTTCTCAGGGTGCTGCTAAAGACTGGCAAAAAATCGGTACTGTAGCAGACTTAGACAAAACAGGGCAATTATTAGTACCAGAGTCACCAGTAGGTGCAGTGTTGGTAGTTGGTACATCTAAAGCTGCAAAAAATTTAATTGCTGTTAACCCTACCTGCACTCATCAAGGTTGTACTGTTGCATGGAAAACAGATAAAAATCAGTTTGTCTGTCCCTGTCATGATGCAAAATTTGCCCGTGATGGTAAAGTGCAAGCAGCACCAGCCGAAAAACCACTAAGAACCTACCTGGCTAAAATTGAAAACGATTCTGTGTTTGTTAAACCAGCTTACTAAAGATTTTTATTACTCAATCAAGCATCAAGATGATTTTATTCTGTACGGGTTTAGCAATGCTAAACTCCTACTGAATTTTGACTGCAATATCAGAAATTTTTACAAAATTTTGTATCATAATCTACTAAAATAATGTAATCAACTTGTTAACTTTGTTAAGTTTATTAAAATTGAGAATGTAATTCCTGCTACCTATGCGTTTAGAGCAGTTACAAGCTTTTTTGGCGATCGCCCAAACTGGCAGTTTTCAACAAGCTGCTAAAAAATGTGGTGTCACCCAATCTACAATTAGCAGACAAATTCAAGGTTTAGAAGCAGATTTAGGTGTAGAACTGTTTCACAGAACCACCCACGCTAAACTCACATTGGGAGGTGAACGTTTACTTCCCCGTGTGCGGAAAATTTGCCAAGAATGGGATACAGCAATTTCAGAATTAACTGATTTAATGGCAGGAAAACAGCCAGAATTATGTATTGCTGCAATTCATTCTCTTTGTGCTTCTTACCTACCGCCAATTTTACAACAGTTTTGTCATGATTATCCAGAAGTGCAATTAAGAGTAACATCATTAGGAAGTGATCGCTCTCTCAAAGTCCTCAAAGATGGACTTGTAGATTTAGCAATAGTCATGCACAATCGCTTTTTGATCACTGGTAAAGAAATGGTCGTACAAACATTATATGATGAACCCATAGAAGTATTAATAGCAGCAAATCATCCCCTGGCGAAATTTGCATCTATACCCTGGAATGAATTAATTAAATATCCCCAGGTAGTATTTAAAGATGGTTATGGAATGCAGCGTTTAATTCAAGATAGATTTGATAAACTAGGAATCAAATTACCCGCAGCTTTAGAAGTAAACACTTTAGATGCTTTTCGCGGAGTAGTTCGTCAAGGAGAACTAATAGCTTTATTACCTTATTCAGCATTAATAGAAGCAAAGTTTGATCCTAGTCTTGCCGTCCGTCCCCTAGCCAATAATAGTAATTTAGGTGATAATTCTAGTTTGACTCGTCGCGTAGTCATGGTAACAACTCAAGACCGTTTACAAATTCCTCCTATTCAACATTTTTGGCAATTAGTAAGTGATAACATTCCCCCAAAATTAGAACAACAGCGCACAGCATCTTAATATTTTAGATTTTAGATTTTAGATTTTAGATTGGAAATAACTGAAGAAAATCCAAAATCCAAAATATAATCCCTATTCCCCATTCCCTATTCCCTAACTAATGACTAATACATTTAAAGAATTTATCCAAAAAGTCGGTAGCGGTAGTCATACTTCAGAAAATTTAACTCGCACTGAAGCTTATACCGCCATGAAAATGATGTTATTAGCTGAAGCTAAACCTGCACAAATTGGAGCTTTTTTAATTGCTCACCGTATGAAACGTCCCACAGGTGAAGAATTAGCAGGAATGTTAGATGCTTATTATGAACTAGGACCAAAATTACAACCAATTAATAATAATAAAATTCCCATTGTACTAGGTATTCCCTATGATGGTAGAACTCGCACTGCACCAATTAATATTATTACAGCTTTATTATTAGCATCTGCGGGACAACCTGTAATTATGCACGGAGGAATTCGCTATCCCACAAAATACGGTTTACCTTTAATAGAAATTTGGCAAAATTTAGGATTAAATTGGACTAATTTATCTCTAGAAAAAATCCAAGAAATATTTAATAAAACTCATCTTGGTTTTATTTACACACCTAACCACTTTCCCCTCACTAACGCTCTTTGGGAATATCGAGAACAATTAGGAAAACGGCCACCATTAGCGACAATGGAATTAATTTGGTGTCCTTATGCTGGTGATGCTCACATTATCGCCGGTTTTGTCCATCCACCCACTGAAGCCATGTTTCAAACTGCTTTAGATTTACAAGGCGTAAAAAAATATACCTTTGTCAAAGGTTTAGAAGGTAGTTGTGACTTACCACGCGATCGCACAGCCATTATTGGCGTGTCATCTTCCACAACACAAGAAATAGAAAGGTTACACCTTGCACCCCGTGAATATGGTTTTACCCCCAAAAACGTCCCCCTGGGTACAACCGAAGAACTCATCAAAGATATGCAGTCTGTTCTAGCTGGAAATGACAGCGAACTGATGCAAACAACTTTATGGAATGGAGGCTTTTACCTATGGCACTGTGGCATTTCTCCAGATATGCAAACAGGTATAGACAAAGCCAAAGAATTATTTAGCAGTGGTGTAGTCGCAGCTAAACTACAAGAGGTAATTGAATGAAGAATGAAGAATGAAGAATGAAGAATGAAGAATGGGGAACAAGTAATATTTATTCTGTAACCTGTAACCTGTCACCTACAGATAACACCATTCCTTCACAAGCTAATAAAACATTAGAAAAAGCAGACTTAACTTCATCCTGAATTTTATCCAGAAAATAATCATCATCATCTGGGTGATGGTGAGATATAATCAATTTTTTCACATTAGCACTTTGCGCTAAATCTACTGGAGTTTTCCAGAGTAATTCAGCATATTCATGATTTTTATTGGTAGGCGGAGTATAAGTAGCATTAGTAACCAATAAATCAACACCTTGAATAATGGGCAAAATCTGGTTTTGCTCTTCTATATCAAGACTATTATGTAAATCTGTAGCGTAGGCAATACTGTGGTTTGCCCAATTTACCCTGTAACCAATTGATCTCTGAGTTTTATTAATTAGTGCGGTTGTAATTTTTACCTCACCTAACTCCACAGCATTACCAGGAGTCAAGTTATAAAACAACAACTCTGATTGCATCATTTGTAAAGGGTAGGGAAAGTGAGGTTGGAGCATCTGATCACAGAGGCATTGTTTAATTGATGCACCATTGGAAGCAGCTGTACCGTAAATGTGGAAGCAGTTGTCTGTAACAAATGCGGGGGCAAAAAAGGGAAATCCTTGGATACGATTTGATTGGGAGTTGGTAAAAAATAAATGGGCTTCTAGTACCTGTTGTTGTTGTTGCCAAGTTTTTCCCAAAATGCGTAAACCAGTACCTCCATCAAAAATCAAGCGTTTTCCTGCTACGTATATTTCTACACAAGCAGTATTACTACCATAGCGGCAGGTGTGACTGTTTGGGGTAGGAATTAAACCTCGTACACCCCAAAATTTAACCCAAAACTCCCCAGCAGGGTGATTGAGCGGAGGAGTTAATTGATCATTGACGTAGTTTTGGGAATCAGGACGCTCAAGATTTGACATTTTCCTTGAACTTAGAGCTTACTGAGCAGATCATCGTAGTTTCTTACTTCTAACATCCGGTTTTTTTCGTCCACAATGACAACCGTAGGAGAGTAATGTTTTAACTCCTCTAGTGTAAACTGCCCGTAAGCCATTATAATCAAGCGATCGCCTATAATGCCTAGCCTTGCGGCCGCTCCATTTAACTCAATGATTCCTGAGTTAGCTGGAGCCGAAATTGCATAAGTAATAAAACGCTGGCCATTAGCATTATTCACTACTTGTACTTGTTCATAGGGTAAAATACCAGCTTTATCTAAAAGAACTTGATCGATACTGATACTACCCACATAGTTAATATTTGCCCCTGTGAGGGTACAGTTATGAATTTTAGCCAAAAGGAGAGTGCGCTGCATTTCGTTTTGGGTTGTTCCGCAACAACCGGGAGTAGTTTTATTCTATTAAACAGGTTTGTGGTTGGTAATGGGTGATTGGTAATTGGTGATTGGTGATTGGGAAGAATGAATTTATTACCCATTACCCATTACCCATTACCCATTACCCATTAACCATCATTTATTATTTTTTAGCAGCAGCGATGCACTTTTCGACTAAGGGTGCAACCCTGTCTACATCCTGCCAACCGAGAATTTCTGTTACCTTTTTCTCCAAATTTTTGTAAGAACGGAAAAATTCAGCAATTTCTTCTAAACGGTGGGGATGGATGTCTTTGAGGGAGTTTACATTGGCATAACGTGGATCTTTGGCAGGAACACAAAGAATTTTTTCATCGCGATCGCCACCATCAATCATTTCCAAAAAACCAATTGGTCTTGCAGGAATTATACAACCTGGAAAAGTTGGTTCATCCATTATGACCATCCCATCCAGAGGATCACCATCATCAGCTAAGGTGTTGGGTATAAAGCCATAGTCATAAGGGTATTTTACCGAAGAATAAAGCACCCGGTCTAGGGCAAAAGCGTTTAAATCCTTGTCAAATTCGTATTTATTTTTACTCCCACCTGCTATTTCAATCAAAACATTAATCACACCCGGTTTAGGTTGGGCAGGAATAAGAGATAAATCCACAACAAAACTCCTTCGCTTATAGTGAGAATCCAGGTAGCACGCAGTTTGGCTCCCCGTGTTAGATTTTAGGACAATTGTGCATCTGTTCCCAAGGCTTTAGGCAAAAAATACAGATCCCCGACTTCTGGGAGAAATCAGGGATCTGCTAATGTATGGTTAAATTAAAATTGCTACAGCACAACTAAACTGGATGTAGAAACAGTTATTTATTGCTTCTGGCTAAATCGTATGTCAGGGTTGACGGATGATGATTGGGAACAATAGGTGAAGAATAGTGGGAAATGATAAATACAGGTAGGGTCAGGGTCACGAGTGCGATCGCCGTTCCCACAATGTCTGCCACACGTTGGGAATATGTGTCGGGAGGTTTGGCAGACTGGCTATTTGAATTCATACAAAAAATTTTTTTGTTCCTATCACTTGTAGTTATACTCTTTTTCAGAGAGTTTCATTTCTATTTTAGCTATTTTTCTCAAGTCAAGCTGCTAACTTTAAAGAAACTTATCCTGTTGCAAAAATGGCATAGGAGCTTTTTATACATGGCATTTTTGTTACAAATGAAATATCAAATATCTGCTTCTTCATGGAGTAATTAATATTTTCCGGAAATTCGTTTAACTACATCAAAATCACTTGATTTAGTGATCGTAGTCACAGAATTATTAATTTTATTGTGCATTTACAGCAATTTTAGATTTTAGATTTTAGATTTTCTCGTTCCCAGTCTCAGACTGGGAATGCAATATAGAGGCTCGGCCTCTGATTTTACCAAAGGCAGAGCCTTTGAAAATTCATTCCCATAGAGAGTATGGGAACGAGAAGCGAGAAAATTTAGGATATGTTTGAGCTTTTATCCTTTAGCATAAGCATCCATTGGTTCTTTAATAAACCGGATATAAAGATGCCTAAAAGTGGATTTAATTACACGAGGCATAGCAAAATCAATTGGCATTAAGTTATCAGGTAAACGCCAATCTTCTATTTGCAAAAGTTCAGGAGTTAAATTAGGAAAATCAATTTCACTTAATTCTGGACAAATACCCAATCTTTGAGAAGCTGCGATAGTGGGAACTTGTAAAGGATCAACCTTGAGAATTTCTAACATTGCCCGATCTAAAGCAAACACATTATCCGATGCTGCTAAAACACCTAAATCACGAGGTTCACCACCACTAGGACCATTACCTTCATGACCAACAATACCATCTAAAATTGTTAAATTGGGGTTAATTGCCCTAGCAGTTTCTACCAACATTTCTCCAAACCTTGTGGTATCTTTTCCCGCCTCAAAATGCCACCAAGCTTTCATTTTTCCAGGCACACAACCAAAGAGATTTTTCACACCCAAAGTTACAGTTAATTGCATATGAGATTTAACTTTGGGTAAGTTAATAATAACATCTGCTTCCATGGCTTCTTTTGATAATAGCAGATGATTAAAATCATCATTCACAGTTTGATAACGTTTACCGTGAAATTCCACAATAGGAATATTCAACTCTTCTAAAATTGGTAATAAACCATTAGCTGTAGCGACACCTTTAGCACTACCAAAAGCGGGACTATCTCCCAAAAATGGTTTACCTCCCACTTCCATCACCATTTCAGCCACAGCGCGGACTAATTCTGGGCGTGTGGTACATTCTTTAGTAGGACGAGAACCGGTGAGTAAATTAGGTTTTAAAAGTACGCGATCGCCCCTTTTCACAAAAGCTGCTATTCCCCCCAAAGGTTCTAATAGCGTGGTTAAGGATTCTCTTAAAGCCTCTTGTTCGTAAGATTTAGCCCGAATTAAACTAACGGCTGGTTTTGGTGTCTGCATATTTCATTAATAATTGCCTTATTATATCACAATATAGACTATTTTTAGCTAAAATTCAGGTAAGAGGGAAACAATATATAACACTATGTGAACTATAATTACTGATATTGGTACTTTGAGAGATTCCGCCTTTACCGTCAGTAATGATGGTATTGCTATCGTTAGAGTTCGAGCTTTGTCACAGAACATCCTGGAAGTAATGAAGCTAGTAGCAATGCAGCTTACCAAGGTAAAAAACGACTAGTTGAACCCCAAGAATTTTTAGACCGCCCCCGTGATATTAGTTTTATCCTAGATGAATTGGAAAAACTCAATCAATCACCTAATAATCCCTTACAAGGTAAGCTGGTAACTAATAATGTCATGGTTGTGGGTCATTCATTTGGAGGTGGCACTGCTTTGGCATTAGCAGGAGGTGAGTTACAAATTGATCACCTCAAACAAAAGTGTCAGCGGAACTTGGTCAAAGGGAGTTTAGGTGAGGTGGTGCAATGTGTAGCCCAAGAATTACCAGAAAAAACCTATCAATTGCGAGATGGGAGGGTGAAACAGGCGATCGCTCTTAATCCCATATCATCTCTGATGTTTGGTGATAGTGGTTTAGCCAAAATACAAATCCCCACATTAGTTTTCGCCAGTTCCGCAGATAAAACCACCCCCGCCTTAACAGAACAAGTCCTGAGTTTTGCTAAAATTCGTTCCCCAAAATGGTTAGTGGGTGTAATTGGGGCTAGTCATTTAAGTGTCAAAGACCCTGATTTTACCGTAGATCAAAGTTACATTCCCGATACTCCCATCTTGAGCCGAGACATTACTGGCGAACAAGCTAAAGATGTGCGTAAATTTCTCTGTGCTATTACCCTCGCCATGGCTGCACAATTAACCCCTGAAGCTAGTCAATATGCGCCTTTTCTCACGTCTGAATATGCTCAAATCGCCTCAACTCGTCTTTTCCCATTTCGCATAGTCCGAGAACTTCCTCCTCAAGTTCTGGAAATGATGGCGGGTCAGTAGGTAGCTGAGTATATCAAATGATTCCCACAAATGATGATAAACTTCAACTTATATGGGGGTTTAGCACTGCTAAACCCCTACCCAATACTTTTCGGTTAAGCCCAAAACAACGAAATAACGTAGGTTGGGTTGAGGAACGAAACCCAACATTTACAAGGGTTTGTTGGGTTTCCACACGGTAAACCCAACCTGGTTATAAAGGTATAATCGCACTCATTTGTTCCAAATCTAAAACAGCAGCTAATTCTTCCTCAGTCATTAAACCCTTTTCTAAAACTATTTGACGGAGAGACTTTCCTGTTTCCAAAGACTCCTTAGCGACAGCAGCAGCATTAAGATAACCGATGTGAGTATTTAAAGCAGTAACTAAAGCCAAACTACCCTCAGCATAACCTAAACATCTTTCTTTGTTGGCAGTAATTCCTTGAATACAACTGTTAGTTAAAGCCGCAATTGTATTACCTAAAATTTCAATGCTGTGAATTAAATTATAGGCAATAAGAGGCATCATCACATTTAATTCTAATTGTCCTGCTTGTGATCCAAGAGCGATCGCCTGATCATAACCCATCACCTGAAAACATACCATTGATGTCATCTCTGCCATTACGGGATTATACTTACCTGGCATAATGGAAGAACCTGGTTGCACTGGAGGTAGTTGAATTTCCTTAAACCCGGTTTTGGGTCCAGAGTCCATCAAACGCAGGTCATGGGAGATTTTAACTAGATCCTGAGCTAAATTTCGCACAGCACCGGAAACATTCACAAACGCACCCATACTTTGCATCGCGGCCATTAAATGGGGTGCTGGTTCTAAAGGTATTTCTAATAGTTGGGAAAGTGTCTCTACTACCCGTTTCCGGTATTCAGGATGGGTATTCATTCCTGTACCCGCAGCACTTCCACCTAAACCCAAAACCATCAAATCACCGGAAGCGGTGTATAATCGGTTTTGATGTTCGCTGAGAATGTGCGCCCAAGCGCGGAAGTTTTCACCCAAACGCACGGGTACTGCATCCTGTAAATGAGTTCTTCCTGATTTAACGATATCGTGAAATTCCACCGCTTTTGCTTCTAAGGTAGAAATTGCTATTTCCAAAGCAGGGTGTAGAGTTTGGGAAAGTGCTAATAAACCACCGATGCGGATAGCGGTAGGGATGACATCGTTGGTAGACTGACCATAGTTAACATGATCATTAGGACTAACTCGTTTATAATTACCCTTTTCATCTCCCAAAATTTCTAAAGCGCGGTTTGCGAGAACTTCGTTAATGTTCATGTGGTGAGATGTTCCTGCACCTGCTTGGTAAACATCAACTACGAACTGATCACGGAGTTTACCGGCTAAAATTTCATCAACTGCTTGAATGATAGCTTTGCTAATATCTGCGGGAATACAATTTAATTCACCATTGACGATAGCGGTAGCTTTTTTGATATATAAACCTGCGTTGACGTAGGTGTGTAGAGGTTTTAAACCACTGATGGGAAAATTTTCAACAGCGCGTTGGGTTTGAATACCATAATAGACGTTGTTGGCAATTTGGCGATCGCCCATCGAGTCCCGTTCAATGCGAAAATCTGTATTGTTAGTCATAGTGAGTGTGTCGTAGGTTATCTGAAAATACAGATCATCCCACGTGAGGATGCTAAAAGCCTAATTTAGCAATCTTTTTTAGGATAAACTTGGGTTAAATACTAAAAGGTAAAAATATTATGGTAACAACACCCACTCGTAAATTAACTTTAGCAGAATTTTTACAACTACCAGAAACCAAACCAGCAAGCGAATATATTAACGGAGAAATAATTCAAAAAACCATGCCACAAGGTAAACATAGCAGATTACAAGGGAAAACAGTTAATGCGATTAACAATGTAGTTGAAGATGCTAAAATTGCTTTAGCATTTCCAGAGTTAAGATGTACATTTGGGGGACTTTCCATAGTTCCTGACATAGCGGTATTTGCATGGGATAGAATACCCGTAGATGAAAAAGGTAACATTGAAAATGCTTTTAATACCCATCCAGACTGGACAATTGAAATTCTTTCTCCAGAACAAAGTATAGCCAAACCCACCAAAAATATTTTACATTGTTTAAATCATGGTACTAGCTTAGGTTGGTTAATTATTCCCCAAGAATATAATATCATAATTTATCCCCAAAACCAACAACCAATTTATTTAGAAAATGAAACAGACATATTACCAGTTCCCGAAATAATGAAAGATTTACATTTAACATTAGGAGAATTATTTGAATGCTTAAAATTAAAATAGATAAAAAATATTCCCGACTTCTTATAAAACCTTTTTGTGTTCTTTGCGTACTTTGCGGTTCGTTAATAAAAGACCTGTAATAAAACTAAAAAATAGGGAGCATCCCAATTTTGAAAAAATAACCGCAGCAACACCAAAAACTCTCTTCTTACCTCTTACCTTCGTGTCTTTCGTGTCCTTCGTGGTTCGTTTATTTCAAGTCTTGAACTCAAACGAAAAATAAACTTACACATTTGGGATACTCCCAAAAAATAAAAAATAACAAACTTTAAAAATCATGAACATACCAAACACAATTACTTTTTCTAGACTGTTAGGAATACCATTTTTATTATACGGATTATATATACCCACACCCCAAGCTAAATGGGTCTGTTTAACCATCTTTTTAATAGCAGCATTAACAGACTGGTTAGATGGATATTTAGCTAGAAAATTAAATCAAATTACAGACTTAGGGAAATTCTTAGATCCATTAGTAGATAAACTCTTGGTACTTGCACCATTATTAGTATTAGTAGAACTAGGAAAAATCCCAGCTTGGGGAGTATTTATAATATTAGCAAGAGAATTAGCCATAGCAGGTTGGCGTGTTAATCAAACCACTATCAGCGGTGCGAATATTTGGGGTAAATTAAAAACAGTCAGTCAAATTATCGCCATAGCTTTACTCATAGCACCTTTATCAGCAGCTTGGCAAATTCCGGCTTTGATTGCCTTTTGGGTATCTATAATATTAACAGTAATTTCGGGAATAATTTATCTAATACCAGCAAAACAAGAACACTAAACAAGAACAAATCAAGGATAAATAATATGTATCAAACAGATCCACCAATTCCTGCTCAAGAAACCCTCCCCACCATGTATGATCTTCCTAGTGAGTACGTGGAGGATTCAGGGTTGCCTGACGAATTTCATCTTTTACAACCGAGACTGTTAACAGATACCTTTTTACCTCCTAATTATCCCCCAGATCAGGTATTTGTAGCGTCAGATTTAAATCTTTATTATGATACTCGTAATCCATTATGGTATAAAAGACCTGATTGGTTTGCGGTGGTTGGTGTTTCTCGTTTGTTTGATCAACGAGAATTACGTTTAAGTTATGTAATGTGGCAAGAAATCATTGCTCCTCTTGTCATGGTAGAATTATTATCACCAAAAACAGAGAAAGAAGATTTAGGCAGAACTTTGAGAGAAGTTAACCAACCGCCTACAAAATGGGAAGTGTATGAAAGAATTGTCAGAGTACCTTATTATATTATTTTTGATAGATACACTGATAAATTACAAGCATTTCAATTAGTGGCGGATCGCTATGAAGAAATAGATGTGAGTTCTGGTAAAATTTGGATGCCAGGAATAGAGTTAGGTTTGGGACTTTGGCAAGGCAGCTTTGAAGGTATTGAACGTTTATGGTTACGCTGGTATGATAGCTCAGGAAAATGGATTCCTACCCCTGTGGAACTTCTGAAACAGGAAAAACAAAAGTCTGATAAATTAGCAGCGAAGTTGCGAGAATTGGGAATTAATCCTGATGATTTGTAATGAAAGGTAATTGGTAATTGGTAATTGGTAATTGGTAATTGGTAAAAATGAAATTGATTACCCATTACCCATTACCTAATTAAACAGCTTTCAAAATCTCATCATCTACAGAAAAATCAAGTTCTGTTTTATCTTGTCCACTGGCTAAATAATCATTGTTTAAAGAATCTTGTAAACCAGAAATTAAATCATATTCTGGTTGCCAATTTAATTCAGTCATCGCTTTATTTACCGATGCAAAAAAGTGTTGTACCCGCATGGGGAAAGCTTTACGTTTACCAAAATCAAACTTTTTGGGATCGTAATGTACTATTTTAAGATCAGCGGCAGATTTACCAGCAGCGATCGCACAAGCACGGGCTAAACCATCAAAAGTGACAAAGCGATCGCCTGACACATTATAAATCTCACCAATGGCTTTTTCATTACCAATCACCTGTAACATCGCCTGTGCCAGATCCTTAACATGACCTAACTGGGTAATGTGCATCCCATTTCCAGGAATAGGAATCGGGCGATCGCGGACAATTCTATCAAAAAACCAGCTTTCCAAAGGGTTATAATTCTGAGGTCCGTAAATATAAGTTGGACGAATGGAAGTAAAAGGAATGCCTAACTGTTGTAAGTAAGCTTCCGTTTCATGCTTACCTTTGTGACGACTTTTCGGATCAACAGCATCACCTTCAATGTGGGGCATTTGATCAGACTTTAAATATACCCCAGCCGAACTCATATAAACAAAATGCTTCACCCTACCATGAAAAATTTCCGCTAACGGTTGAGTATCAGCCAGTTCCCGACCATTATTGTCAAAAATGACATCAAAACTTTCCTGTGATAACTTATCCTTTAACTGAGTTGGGTCAGTGCGATCGCCTATAATCTGTCCTACACCATCAGGTGCGGGATGATTACCACGATTAAACAAAACCACCTCATGGCCAGCTTTTACCAGCAGTTGAGTCAAGTAGACACCGATAAACCGAGTCCCACCAATAACCAGAATACGCATAAAATCCCAAATCCTTATAAACACAGGTGACAAAACACCCCTATTGTTGAGATTATCAGGTAATTGGTGACTGGTGATTGGTAATTGGGGACTGGGTATTGACACTCTGCGCTCCTAAAGGAGCGCAGATTCTTAGTTCAACGAGTCCACTTAGCTGAGATCCCTTACGGTGTCTAACAAGCGATGAATCATAAAACTCTTGTGGTGCGGGCATCTTGCCCGCTACTGGCGTACTTCACTTATATGAAATCTGCTGTAAATAGGTCATAGCTAATATAGGACTCCTATTTGATTTTTGAACAAACTCAGTAAACCTTTATTACTTCTTTTCTGTTCCCTATTTCCTTTTCCCCGTCTCTACGAGTAAATTCATAAATCAAACCGAATTGCTATAGGTAATTAATTATATTTTTCCCAGTCACCAGTCCCCAGTCACCAGTCCCCAGTCACCAGTCCCCAGTCCCCAGTCCCCAGTCCCCAATTAATATGTCTTCAAAATATGCCTTAGTTCATGAGTGGCTAACACCCAAAGCCACAGGAGGTTCAGAACTCGTAGTCAAGGAAATATTAAATTATGTAGATGCTGATTTATATGCCTTAATAGATTTTGAATCTACCAACCCAGAAAGTTATCTTTACCAGCGTCAGATAGGCAAAACCTTTCTGCAACATTTACCCTTAGCCCGTCAAGGGGTACAAAAATATTTACCATTGTTACCATTAGCAATCGAACAGTTAGATTTGCGTCAATATGAGGCAATTTTATCTTCATCCCATGCAGTAGCTAAAGGAGTCCTCACCACTCCAGATCAACTGCACATTTGTTATTGCCATAGTCCAATGCGTTATGCTTGGGACTTGACCTTTGATTATCTCAACCAAAGCAAACTAGGAAAAGGTGGAATTGGATGGATCACAAAATACTTATTGCATAGTTTACGTCAATGGGATGTATTGAGTGCCAACCGCGTTGATTACTTCATCGCCAACTCCCAGCATACAGCCCGCAGGATTTGGCGTTGCTATCGCCGAGAAGCAAAAGTCATTTACCCACCAGTAAACATCGAAAACTTGCCCTTCTGCGCTGAAAAAGAGGATTTTTATCTGATCGTTTCCCGATTGGTGACTTATAAACAAGTATCCTTGATTGTTCAGGCTTTTAATCAACTCAAACGACCATTGGTGGTGATTGGTACAGGACCGCAAATGAAACAACTGCAAGCGATCGCCAGTCCTCATATCCAAATACTCGGATGGCAACCTGAGGATATGGTAAAAACCTATATGGCTCGTGCCAAAGCTTTTGTATATGCAGCTTGTGAAGATTTTGGCATTGCCTTAGTAGAAGCACAAGCTTGTGGTACTCCTGTTATTGCTTATGGTGCTGGTGGTGCTTTAGAAACCGTGCGAGATATTCGCACTTGTATGGACACCGGAACAGGTATATTCTTTAAAGAACAAACAGTAGCAGCTTTGGTGGAGGCCGTAGAAAAGTTTGAAGCCGATCAGGATTTTTTAAAATCTGAGTATATAAAATTACACGCCAGTCAGTTTTCGAGACAGGTTTTTGCAGATCGTTATCTCGATTTCCTGAATCAGTGTCAAGAAAAAAGACCTTCCCTGAAATAATATTCAGGATTTTTGTATTTATTTTCCAAGCTTTTGGGAATTTCCCCCCAGAATCACTGCCTTTTAGCTTTAAGATTGGGACTATGTGTGGTGTGGATTATTAAGGAGTATGATGACTGCCCAGAGTTCACTTCTCTCCGGCAAGCGATACCCACGTAAAGATGCTAATGCCTCGACGCATACTTTAGTCAAACGTGGTCAAAAATCAAAACCGCCCAAGATCAAACCCAGAGGTTTATCTGATCAGGGTTTAAACGGAGAGTTAGCCAAACGACTGTTCGATATTGCATTTTCTTTGTCGGTTTTGATCTTGTTTTTCCCGATATACATAATCTTGGCCTTACTGATTGCTGTAAGCTCACAAGGTCCAATTTTTTATATCCAAGAACGAGTTGGTAAAAACTATCGTCCCTTTAAATGTATCAAATTCCGCACAATGGTAACAAATGCGGATGAAATACTCGCCCAAATGATGGAAACTTCCCCAGAGTTACGTCAAGAATTTACCAGCACTTTTAAACTGAAAAAAGACCCCCGGATTACCAAAATTGGTCACTTACTGCGAATTACCAGCTTAGATGAATTTCCCCAATTTTGGAACGTTTTAAAAGGAGATATGAGTGTAGTAGGTCCTCGCCCCCTAGTAGCGGAAGAATTGTCCAAATATGGCTCTCATATTAATGAAGTTTTAACCATTCGTCCAGGCATTACTGGATTATGGCAAGTATCTGGACGTAATGATATACCTTACCCCCGGCGAGTCCAAATAGACCTACACTATGTTAAATTCAGAAATTTTTGGCTAGATTTATGGATCATCTTGAAAACCATTAATGTGGTAATCATGCCTAAAAATAACGGGGCTTATTAACGCCCTATGGCTAACGCCACACTCCCCTATCAGGAGTATGGCTAATGCCAAGCCCCGCACCTCAGCAGTTCAGCAGCCTAATAAAACCACTGGCTTAATCAAAAAATGCTACAACTTTTATTGTTAACTTGATTAATTCTTCAGATAAATCTATAGTTTATTTGGTTTTTGCAAATCTCAGAAAAATTATTAGAAAAAAGCCTGAAACCCCTTCAGGTCAAGTTTTGGATCTTGGCAGACAAACTTAACCGCTTTGTTTTTATAGATAATGGAAACCTAACTTGTTAAAATGGTTTTTCTTAAGTATAGTAGTTAACATTCGAGCTTTAATAGCAATTAAGACTTGTATGTTTAAAATCAGGCAATTTTAGCAATGAGTTGCTAATTCATCTAGTATTGCCTGTAAATTTTACAATTTCAATAACAAGAGATAATTGGGCATGACAGAAAAAAAACGAGCGTTGATCACTGGTATCACAGGTCAAGATGGTTCTTACTTGAGCGAATTTTTACTAGAACAAGGTTATGAAGTTCACGGAATTATCCGCCGTACCTCCACCTTTAACACAGATCGCATTGATCATATTTACGAAGATCCACATAAAGAAGGTGTAAGATTATTTCTACACTACGGCGATTTAACTGATGGTACTACCCTGCGCCGCATTTTAGAAGAAGTTAAACCCACAGAAATTTATAATTTAGGCGCTCAATCTCACGTTAGAGTTAGTTTTGATTCTCCTGAATATACAGTAGATGCTGTAGGGATGGGAACTCTTCGTTTATTAGAAGCCATCCGCGACTACCAACACCGCACAGGGATTCAAGTACGGTTCTATCAAGCCGGTTCTTCGGAAATGTATGGCTTGGTGCAAGCAGTCCCCCAAAGTGAAACAACACCTTTTTATCCCCGCAGTCCCTACGCTTGTGCAAAAGTTTATGCTCACTGGCAAACTGTAAATTATCGAGAATCTTATAACTTGTTTGCTTGTAACGGTATTCTTTTTAACCATGAATCACCTCGTCGGGGTGAAACATTTGTTACTAGAAAAATAACTAGAGCTGTTGCCCGTATTGTCGCTGATAAGCAAAAAGTCTTATATATGGGTAATTTAGATGCTAAACGTGATTGGGGTTATGCCAAAGATTACGTAAGAGCAATGTGGCTGATGTTGCAACAAGATCAGCCCGATGATTACGTTATTGCTACAGGGGAAACTCACTCAGTACGGGAATTTTTGGAATTAGCATTTGGTTATGTTAATCTCAACTGGCAAGATTATGTTGAATTTGATCAACGCTATCTCAGACCAGCAGAAGTAGATTTGTTAATTGGTGATCCTACAAAAGCACGACAAAAGTTAGGTTGGCAACCTTCTGTAACCTTCAAAGAACTTGTTTCTTTAATGGTAGAAGCTGACTTACAAGCCCTTGGGCATACTTCCCCTAATGGCAATGGGTCACAAAAAAACCAAGATATTGCTACTATCCGTCAAGAATTAGGATCTCTGCATTTTTAATTAGGTGACAGGTGACAGGTGACTGGGGAATATTTTTTCTGAAATCCTGAAATCCTGAAATCCTGAACTTCTGAACTCCTGACTCCTAAACCCCTGTTTATTCCAAAATCTAAAATCCAAAATTGAATGACTGGCTTAGAACTAAACAATAAACGTATTCTTGTCACTGGTGGTTCCGGTTTTCTAGGCCGTCAAGTGATAAACCAACTGTGTCAAGCTGGGGCTGACCGTGAGAAAATTACAGTACCGCGATCGCGTGATTGTGATTTGCGAGTTTGGGAAAATTGCCAACGCGCAGTTAATCAACAGGATATTGTTATTCACTTAGCTGCTCATGTCGGTGGAATTGGCCTCAACCGCGAAAAACCAGGTGAGTTATTTTACGATAACTTGATCATGGGTACTCAGCTAATTCATGCGGCCTATCAAGCAGGTTTAGAAAAGTTCGTTTGTGTGGGTACTATCTGCGCTTATCCTAAATTTACCCCAGTCCCTTTTAAAGAAGAAGACTTGTGGAATGGCTATCCAGAAGAGACTAACGCACCTTATGGAGTAGCTAAGAAGGCGCTTTTAGTCCAACTGCAATCTTACCGTCAGCAGTATGGGTTTAATGGTATTTACCTACTCCCTGTGAACTTATATGGACCTGAAGATAACTTTGATCCTAGAAGTTCTCATGTTATTCCAGCTTTGATCCGCAAAGTTCACGAAGCGCAAACCAAGGGAGAAAAACAGCTTCCTGTTTGGGGTGATGGTTCTCCTACCCGTGAATTTTTGTATTCTACAGATGCAGCACGGGGTATTGTTATGGGTACTCAGTTTTACAATGAATCTGATCCTGTTAACTTGGGTACAGGTTATGAAATCTCTATTAAAGATTTGATTACTCTGATTTGTGAGTTAATGGAATATGAAGGGGAGATTGTTTGGGAAACTGACAAACCCAACGGACAACCAAGACGTTGTTTAGATACGGAAAAAGCCAAGGAAGCGTTTGGTTTCACTGCTCAATTCAGCTTTGAAGAAGGGCTAAAAAATACGATTGAGTGGTGGCGCAAAAATGCTGCATAGGTAAAAATCTAGCAGTTTTATCTCGTTTATCTCGTTCCCAGTCTCTGACTGGGAATGCCATCAATTGACAATTAACAATGGACAATTGACAATTACCCTTGAATGAAACAATTGTCAATTATCAATTATCAATTATCAATTCACCTGTCACCTGTCACCTGTTCGCACATTGCTAAACATTGATTCACAGCTAAACAAAACAGAACTTAGACGTAGTTTGCTAAGAAAACGTCAATCTATGACTGTTCAAGATTGGCAAAAAAAGAGCGATCGCATTTCTTCACAACTGCAAAGTTCGCCTTTATTTACCCAAGCAACCACCATCCTCGCCTATTTCAGCTTTCGTCAAGAACCTGATTTAAGTCCACTGTTTACGGACTCGCAGCGTAGTTGGGGTTTTCCTCGTTGTGTTGGTGAGTCTCTATCCTGGCACTTGTGGCAACCAGATGATATACTGCAAACCGGTAATTATGGTATTACTGAACCACACCCGGAAGCACCAACTATAGATCCTACAGAAGTCGATTTAATTCTTGTCCCTAGTGTAGCTTGCGATCGCCAAGGATATCGTTTAGGTTATGGTGGTGGATATTATGACCGTTTGTTGAGTTCTCCCATTTGGGCTAACATACCCACAATAGGCGTAGTTTTTGATTTTGCCTATTTCCATCAACTCCCCTTTGATAATTGGGATAAATGTTTACAAGGTGTTATTACTGAATCGCAAATTTACATCCGATAAAATCGGAGCGGCGGGATTCGAACCCACGACCTCCACTACCCCAAAGTGGCGCGCTACCAAGCTGCGCTACGCCCCGTTAACTTAACTTTTAGATTCTTGATCTTAGATTTTGGATTGGGGATTTTTCCAAATTTGTGAATTTAGATTGTGAATCTAACCTTTATTAAGTCACTTTCCTAAATATATCAAAAGTCGAAGGAAAACGCAAGGGGGTTTTTCAAAAAACTTTCAGTATCGCTGCTGCTGCCACCAAACCCGGTACTGCATCAGCATCCCATTGTCCTTCTGCACATCGCCCAGTGTTGAGGATCAAGCGTAAACTATAGGAGTGGGGATAACCTTCTACCTCCATCCATAATAAATCGCTTTCGGCTTCACAGGCAATTTTTTCTTCATCCATTAATTCTGTCGCTAAATGCTTCATAGTATCCACAAGCTGGTTTAATAAGCGACAAAAATCATCTAATTCAACCTTGGTTAATTCAACCGCCCAATTATCTGTACCAACTAAACCTTTAAATTCTGGTGCGTCTGGATTCCAACCTATACGCCAACCAGTTCCGCTTTTAATTACCTTTTGCATTAGTCATTAGTTATTAGTCACCAGTCACCAGTCCCCACCCCCTACCTTGGAGTATTAAAAATATCAACCAGGACTTGTACTAGCTTATTACGTTGGTTGCGGGTGAGTTTAGCTATAGCAGTGCGATCGCCCTCTAATGGATTTTGCTTTAAGGAATCATTACCCGGATAGGAAGCTTCATATATAACTTCATTTGCATTCAAATAGTCAGCTAAAGTTAGTTTCCAATCGAAACGATATATAGGCACTCTACCTTTTACATAAATGTGATAACGAATCAACCGACTAGCTAAGGTGTTATTTTCAGCCACCTTGCCAGTTTCTTTACTGATATATTGATTTTCTTTTGACAGGTCGGGTAATTGCTGATACACTAACTGCCAAATATCACTAGGGCTGATTCTCTGGGCTACAGCAGGTGAGATGCTCAGAAAATCGAAGTTTCCTGAACCGAAAATCAATACACTCAGAGTTATTATTGTAATTATCAGTCCTGATTGAAACCGCAAAAATAAAAGTTTTTTCTTTTTCATTGATTGATTTTACGATAAAAAAAACTGGGAATAGGGAACTAATGACCCATTCCCAGCATCATGTCAATTACAAATCGCCGATAATTTCCGGCTGAGTTAGTTCATCAGACATCTCAATAATGGCTCTAAGTACAGGTTTCATCATGCTATCTTCATTATTTTCAAAATCTTCGTAACGCCGACGCTTGGCACGATTAGCTACTTGCACAGTAATCCGATAGCGATTTGAAGCGGCGCTAATAAGATCCTCGGCACGGTGCATAATTTGAGATTGGGTTGTCTCGAACTTGGAACGCTTGAGCATAATTTGTGTTTGTTAGGATTCTCACCCAGTTTAGCAGTACCAAAAGAAACTGAGAAATTGGAATTGTATATATTATAAATAACACAAAAATTTTTGATCTGTACTTATGTCTAAAAAGAATTTTATCACTTCCCAAAAATCTCTGTTATTCATACTCGGCGCGAGTCTAACTACTTTTTTTAGTTTATCCATCCGACCCTCACAAGCGGGAAATATACCCCGTCCTTCCGATGCACCACTAGAACTAAATTTATTGACTACTCCCCAAGGTTCTGTCATCACAGCTAACACTATTAACTCCAAAAGTTTAACGATCCCTAGTTTGTGGTGGGCTAAGGAAATTTCTGAAAATAAACTTTTAGATAACTGGATAGCATATCCAGCGTCTGAAAATGAATCAGCCCGTGTAGACTTGATCGTAAATCAGCAAATTTGGAGTTTATTAGATTATCTAGAACGCTACCGATTTGTGCATAGTCTGGGTAATTATACTCGTAATTTGGGTTATAACATCCGCGTTTTCAATTATCAAAAAGAAATGTTAGCAACTTACACCTGTAAACTGGATTTAAATCCAGACCTATGTAATATCCAAATGACCAATCAAAGTAAGTTGGGTTTACCAATTGAGAATTGAGAATTAAGAATTGATAATTAGGGGTTGCTGATAGCGTAGCGTGGCGTTAGCCATATAACTCTGAAAACTTTACAGGCAAAGGGTTTTAGCTATTTTAACGTTCAAAAAGTGTAAGCTTTTAAGCCTTCCTGTTCGCACTGATTTACCCAGTTTTACTGCTGCTTCTTTGAGTCTTTGAGCATAGGTAGTGCGATCGCCTGCTTCTAATAAACTTTGAATAACCGATACAAAAAAGCTAACTAATGCTAACAAAAGTTGGCTTTTTCTTCCTGTTTCACCCTAGCAGTGTCGGCACTATCTAGTCCACAGGCTAACACGATCAATCTGACCGCTTCTTGTTTTAAATTAATCGCAGCGTTTAAATCTCTGTCAATCTCAAAGCCACAACTATCACATTTAAACACTCTTTGAGATAATGAGAGTGATGATTTCTTTTCTCCACAAGTTGAGCAAGTCTTGCTACTGGGATAATATCTATCCACAATTACTAACTTACTACCATACAGTTGTGTTTTATATTCTAGCTGCCTTCTGAATTGATAAAAGCCCATATCAGCTATAGCTTTTGATAATTTCCCATTTGCTAACATCCCAGATACATTCAAATCTTCTATCCCTATCACCGCGTGGTTTTTGCTAATATAGGTAGTAATTTTGTGTAATGTATCTTTTCTGATATTGGCTATTTTTTGGTGTAATCTCGCTATTTTGATTTGTGCTTTTCTATAGTTATTTGAACCTACTTTTTTATGACGGTTCAAATATTGCATTCTTGCTAACTTTTTCTCATACTTTTTATAACTTTTTACTCCATCAAATACTTCTCCTGTTGATAATATTGCTAGATGATTTATTCCTAAATCAACTCCTACAAACTCTTGATTTTTCTGGGTTTGAGTCGTTTCTATTTCTATTTTCCAAGAGATAAACCACTTGTCAGCTTGTTTACTGATGGTGACAGATTTCGGTTTATATCCTGTAGGGAGAATTTCATAAGTTTTTATCCAACCAATTACGGGTACTTTTACC